>JAVBSK010000403.1:0-2767 GCA_031556755.1 Bacteroidales bacterium
AAAGAGATCTAATGTTTTTGTGCTATTTTATTGACTATTAGGGCAATAGAGCCATCTCCAGTCACGTTACATGCTGTTCCGAAACTATCAATTGCAATATATAATGCGATCATTAATCCAATCGTTTGTTCATCGAATCCAAGAACAGTTTGAAGGGCGGCAATCGATGCCATGATTGCTCCTCCGGGTACTCCGGGCGCAGCAACCATCATTATTCCCAGTAACAAAATAAAGCCGGAATAAAGCGAAATATCGTGAGGTAATCCTTGTATCATGCATACGGCCAAACTCATGGCAACAATTTTCATAGTACTACCAGACAGGTGGATCGTAGCGCATAGCGGAATACAAAAATCAGCGATATCTTCATCAACTCCATTCAGTTTAGCTTGTTGCAAAGTAACAGGAATTGTCGCTGCGGAAGAAGATGTTCCCAAAGCAGTCAGATATGCCGGGAACATATTGTAAAGTAATTTGAATGGATTTTTCTTTCCAACGGCGCCGGCAATCGAGAATTGGATTATTAAAAGAAGAATATGTATGATAAAAATAATTCCGATTACTTTTCCAAATACAGAAATGACTTGTATCGTTGTTCCTGAATTACTCATATTTAAGAAAATACCGAAAATATAAAGGGGAAGAAAAGGAATAATTATTTTGGAAATCAATAATTCAATAATTAATTTGAACTCATGGAATATCTTTTTTAATGATTCTGCATTAGTAGCTGCAGCTCCTATTCCCAGAACAAAAGCCAGGATCAGGGCAGTCATCACTTCAAACACAGGTGGCATATCTATTTTGAAAAATGGAGTCAATAATGTTGATTCGGGATTATCGATATTTCCCAATGTACCGCCTAAATCAAGTAACCCAAATATTGGTTTACAAGAAAAATAAGTGAAAAAACCGGAGAAAATAGTTGAACCATAGGCCAAAGCGACTGTAATTAACAGAAGCTTTCCGGCTTTATTTCCAAGGTCAGAAATTCCGGGAGCAACGAGGCCTAGAATGATCAATGGGATAGAAAAACCCAGGAAATTAGAAAAAATCCCATTGAATGTTATAAAAATACGTACAATACTTTGCGGGAAAATATATCCGAAAGCGATTCCTAAAATAATGGCAATAATGACTCGTGGCAAGAGTCCTAATCTGAGTTTTTTCATACGTATTTTGTATAGAATTCAATCTTCCATGATTTCTACATAAGATTGCTGTTCATCGTCCCATTCAAACTCATGGCTTATCGGAGCGGATAAGATAATGTCCAGGGCCGGATTGATGGAAAGCATTTCTTCCGGATAGACAGAGACACAATTATCCGGATTTTCAAGGTAATCCTCGTCTTCATCTCCGTAAAGAAAGCGCCAGCCACTGTCTATATTGGTTTCAGGATAGTCGCGGTAACAATAGCCGATATGGTCGGCCTCCAACGCACGTTTTGAGATAAATGCGTATTTTTTTACTTCTTGTTCATACGTTCGCCCTTCAGGCTCTTCTTTTTGTTGTAAATCTTCAGGTTTCATTTTTATATGATTTAATAGACTCGTTTTAATTGAAAGAAGTTTATTTTGAGACTTATCCCCAGCATGTAGGTATTTCCCGTCATCCGGCTTTCCTGGTTAGTAATGATACTAGGCATATACATTGCCTTGATTCCCAGATAGAAAGCTACTCCTGCGGGATTATAAGAGTTACTTGGTTTTATTCGATTCATGTTGGTCAGGCAGATATCTGCATTAAGACCCAAAACAGGACTTACGGAAGTACCTAGACTAAGCCCTTTAAGATCTGCATTATCGTCAATGTCATTTTGGTTCGGTTCCGAAATATTAAATGAAACACCTGCAAAAGGAACCAATTTTAAACGCTTATAATCAATAGCCGAAAATCCAATAGAGGGCGCTATCATAGAGATAGGAATATTTTCACCTACTTCCCAGGTGCGATTTTTCTTTTTGATATAAATGTCCTTAGAGACTGTTCCGCTTATATTTGAAAAATTCAATCCAAAATAGAACCGCTTGTAGTAAGCATCCAGCGACATATTGAAAAATCCTTTCGAAAAGTCAATATGATCAGTGATATTTCCTGAGCTGAAGTTAAGTCCGCCGGCTAAAGTCATGCCAACTTGCCAATCTCCGGGTTTGAACTTGTACGAAATAGTCTCTTTAACAACCTTCGATAACGGAGAACTCGGATAATTTCCAACAAAATTGTCGGATTCTTCATTAATCTTATCAATGGATACAAACCTTGGATTGTATATAACGATCAACCTGTTTAGGAATAACGAAAGAAACTGTTCCGTATCTTTAGAAAACTTCAAAGACTTAAAATCAGATACAATTGAGTCATATTCAAACTCAATCATTTCCTCGACCTTTTTTCCGACTAGGTCGTCAGAAGGCGTTATGCTCGGGTATTTACTTTTGACTGTATCAGAATTCAGAATCATAGCCCATTGCAGTACGTTGGTGTAATCACCGATCCAATAGTATAACATGAGTCGTTCTGTTCCCCAAAGAGCCAAATGATCTTCATCCTCCACTTTCGTTGCCAGATATTCGAGAATATCCTTAACTCCGAGAATATTTCCCGCATTCAGATCGTTCAATAACAAGCGGCGGCCTTTGGAAATCAGGTCGGACTTGGAAAGTTCCATCGAAGAAATACGTTCTGAGACAGAAGAGATACTATCAGTTTGCCCCATCATCCAAAAACATGGAGATAGAACCAGGAATGTTAGAATAATCAGTTT
>JAVBSK010000096.1:0-2725 GCA_031556755.1 Bacteroidales bacterium
TATCTTTGAAGCAAATGTGGGAAAAGGAAAATTATTGATGACTTCCATCGATTTGGCATCCATCAAAGACAAAAGCCCGGTGGCTCGTCAAATGTATTACTCGCTGTTGGATTATATAAACGGAAATAATTTTTATCCGGAAGTAGAATTGACGATAGAAATGGTAGATAAAATTTTGAAATAAAACGCCGATGCTGTTGACATGTTAATTGTCTATATTCATTGATTCGTGAAGAGGGAATCTTACCAATATGACTAAATGTTTTTTACATATCATCTCTTTGTGCGGACTTTTTCTGTCTCTTGTAACAGAAAAATCTTCCGGACAAAACAATCATACATTTACTACCGGAAAGCAAGCTCTTATCATTGCACATGGAGGAGGACAAGGCTTAAACCCATCCAATACGATGCTGGCTTTCGACAAAACAGCAACAATCGGAACAGACGTGTTCGAAATGGACGTTTTACTGACAAAAGACTCCATCCTGGTGCTTCATCACAACGAAACAATCGATAGTAAAACGACAGGAACCGGATACGTAAAAGATTTTACCTTAGAAGAACTTCGCCGTTTTAATTACGGATATAATTTCAAAGACAGTTTAGGGAATCGTCCCTACCGGAATGCTTACGTACCAATTACCCCTTTGGAAGAGGTGTTGATAAAATATGGGACACAATATCCGATGTGTATCGAGTTAAAAAACAAAGATAAAATATGGGGAAAATTAGCGGCAGAAGAATTATACCGTTTATTGTGTAAATACAAAATGGAAAATAAAGTCATTGTGGCCTGTTTCGACGATGCTACACTTCGTTATTTTTCACGGATTTCCGAAAAAAAAATAAGTATTTCTACCTCTAAAAAAGCAACGAAAAAATTTGTATTACTCCATAAACTCGGATTGTTACACCATTATAATCCACAAGCAAGCATTTTGCAGATTCCGGTAGAAAGCGCCGGAACCAGACTTGACACTCAGGATTTGATACATGCTGCACACAAGAAAAACATGAAGGTACATTATTGGACCATCAATGACACTGCCGAGATGAAACGCTTGATTAAACTGGGAGCCGACGGAATCATTACCGACAGACCCGATTTAATGAAACGTATATTGGATGAAATGCAGGAAGAAAAAAAGAAAACGGCTCCCTATTGGAATCAACAGACATGCCTTATCCCATGGAGATATCCTATTGTAAATGATTTCTCGAAAATAAAATACGAAGACCTGAACGCTGATGGTAAACCGGATGTGATTCACACCTTCGTTTACGACACGATTCCAGCCATTTGGATTGATGATGACGGAGATATGAAATCCAGCGACTTTGAAGGAGACACCGATAACGATTGCCTGTTGATAGACCTCAATAAAGATGGAATATTCGCCGGAGCGGAAGATTTAAGTATTGACTGGATCGATACCGATAAGGACGGAATAGCAGATATGCAATTTGTTATTCTGAATGGCAAGGCGGATGTACGTTATCAGGCGGATTATAAATCTGATTACATCTGTGTTATCGATACCGAAAAAGACGATATCAAAAGCTTTATCGATTGGAATAAACTATCTCCTCAATGCTGGGAAAAGAACGGACACTCCAACTTTTTCCAGGATTATCACGGTAATTCGCTCCTGTTGAAAATGCATGCCTCAAGTTTCAGAGTATCAGACCTGCGTTATAATTGTGAAAATCCTTTTGCCTTTTATGACTGTGACAATGATAACCTGACAGAAATAAATGTCCGGTTAATGGATATTCCTTATATTCGCCCTCGCCCGGAAGAAAAGAAAAATATTCTTTTTGAAGAAACAGACAATCAATACGACATCGTACCCAGTAAAAAAATCACCTGGGCGGCCATTTCCTGGGATGTGGATAATGACAACGGACAAGGTAATGAATTGGATCTGGACATGACCCTATATTTCGGGGGAAACGGATTTGATTATTCCGATCAGGTGCATCCTTTCAAAAACCAACGCCTTGCGGAAGCCGACCGGTATTTCCACGATCCCCGTTGGAGAGAACTCTCGGAATTGGTTTATCCAGACGAAAAAGCCTCCTACGATATGATTTTCACCAGGGGAAAATGGGAACATTGCTGGATGGTTTTTGATGAAGATGACGACTGTAACCGGTGGGAACGGGTTGAATTGTATTACCCCTATGATCTATTTAAAGTTGGAGCTTACAAAGGGGGTCTGGACAGTCATAAACAATCGGATGCTTCCGGCGACCGGGGAGAATTCGACCAGGATAATTCAGGAAAAGGGAAACTCTACATCTCCCCTATCGATGGAAAAATACACCTCTACGGAGCGGAATGGGGCGCTTGGCGGATAGACCAGAATGCCACTTACTTCCAAGGCTACGGAGGATTGTATGATCCGCAACATGTAGAAAAAAGATTACATACCGATCCGCAATCCTACGCCACGATAAAATATACAGATACCGACTATAACGGTTTTTTCGACCAGGTGGAATATGATCTGGATGGAAATACGGTTTTTGAAGAAAAAATATCCCTGAAAACATGGGGAATCGATGACCGGGCACCGCTGTATGACCCTGCTTCCATGAAATATAAAGATATTCGTAAATTGTTTGACAAAGCAGCGGAAGAATCCTGGGAAAGAGCCCAAAATGCAATAAAAGCCGCCGGAAACTACGGACTAAATACGTCCTGGTATGCTTTCTGGAA
>JAVBSK010000284.1:0-4688 GCA_031556755.1 Bacteroidales bacterium
AAAGAGAATATGATTTAATACCTCGAATTGGTTTTATTGTTGGATATGAATTTTGAAATTTGTTGGGTTAGACAGAAATAATACAAGTAACGGATACGGTGGAAAACAATAAAATATTTACAACGGAAACAGCATACGACGAAATGGGACGTGTGAAGAAGGTGACCTATCCTCCCCCCGTTCGAAGCGTCTTTCGCTACGTCGAGATGAAAGCATAGTGACTTTGCCAATAAGCAAACAAAAGCGCCATTCCGCAGGTTGTATTGATAAGTTTTTTTTGTATTTTTGAACATTCAATATTTTATGTCAAAACCAAAACAAATCAAGAGTACAGGGTATCGAACTGGAGAATGGAAGACGATGATAGCAAATGAACATTAAACCGATTGAAATATGATAAGAAAAACAGTATTTCTATTGCTGCTTGCCGGTCTTGTCACGGCTTGCGGATCAATGGTTCCAAGCAATTATGCCGGGATCTCAAGTAGTATGATGCGTACGGATGAACAGATGAAGAAGGTCAGCCTGGGAATGACAAAGGAACAAGTGATTGAGGTCATGGGAATATATTATGAAGCACTCGAAGCCCGTGAAGGAGAGTTCGTGATGGGATACAAAGTTTATGATTACGGGATATACAAATTATACTTCACGAATGGAAAATTAACCAAATGGAGAAAAGAATGGTTGCCGAGATACTATCATGACAGCAACGAATCGAGCAGCAATTCTGGCACATAGACTCAGAATACATTTTGCTGAGCCTAGGGTTCCACTGCGCTCGGAATAGAAACAGGTCTTTGGCTTGTAAAAATTGTACATTTTACAAAAGTCTGGAGACGTTCCTATGACACTGTTGAACGAAGATAATCTAAAATTTACAGAGACACGAATCTTGATCTTAGAGCACGAAGTCAAAAGTTTCGTTCATTTTACCCAAAAGTTGCCTGATTTTTCTTACGAACGCAAGTAGCTGGAGCAAAAGTCTTGTATCTAAAACTACGAAATCTGAAGACTTCGCTGAACAGAATTGATAGAATTGAATTGATAGAAAGAAAGTACGGTTCAAAAAATCTGTCGAAAAAAATCAGACAATAAACAGCACATCTTTTGAACTAAACATAAAATATCTTGTTTTAGTCAAAAAATAATATCCGGACATTTGCCGGATATTATTTTTTCGTATAAATTGCGCAATGTTATTAAAACAACCAATGCACGTATGTTATCAGATATCAACGTTTTAGGCACACACGCTAACAAAAAGTTTGCCATGCAGACAATCAAACACCTCCTCGTTATACAGAATCAGGAGGTGTTATTTTTTAAATATTTCAGGGAAGATCGCACCTGGAAAATGCAACTCGCCAGTAAAAATAAAACAGAATACCGGCTTCGGACTACGATAACGTCCAAAGATATTCTGAATATCTGCCCCTCATTTATTCAGGTAAGCCCAAGTTGCATCCTGAATATCGATTACCTGGAATCGGTAGAAAATAAAACACTTCGTTGCATACTTCGTTCCCCTTTCGAACACATAGAAATTTACGCCACTCAAGCCAATGTGGAGAAAATGAGAAAAGGAATGTTAGTAATATAAGCCTTATTCCCCAGATATAATTCATACCAATAGCTAAAAAATCCCATCTTTATAGGAGAATTTTATATAAAAATCCCCAAAATAAGTGATTGCCAAAGGCAAAAACAAGAAGTAACTTCGCGTCCTTTAATTGGATTAGATAAAAGGCTCTGAAACAGAGCATGTAAATCAATTATTTACGTCACAAGGTGATGATAATTTATTTACATGCGGCGTTCCATACACCTTAATAAAAAACATAAAATTATCGTATGAAAGATAAGAAATTTTGGGTGTCGTTGTTTTTAGGTTTATTGGTTTCCATTTACTGCTTTTCGGCTGAAAATCACAAAGATATACACATCAAAGGAGAAGTAAGAAACAAACTGACCGGAGATAAAATTCCTTATGCCAGTGTTTCATTAAAAAACACCACCATAGGAGTGTCCACAAATGCATTCGGGCAGTATGTATTATCCGGTTTGCCCAACGGAAAATTCACAGTGATTGTCTCCGGATTAGGATATAAACCGGAAGAAAAAGAAATTACTTTCTCCGGCAAAGAAGCGATTAATGTCGATTTTGAAGTGGAAGAAGACGTTTTACGTTTGGAGGAAGTAGTAGTGACCGCCGGAAGACACTCGCAAAAGAGAACCGAAACTCCGGTTATTGTGAACACCATCAATACCAAAATGCTGGAAGTCACTCAATCTACTGTTTTGGGAGAAGGATTAAATTTCTGTACAGGATTACGTTATGAAAATGACTGTCAGAATTGCGGTTTTTCCCAGATACGCATGAATGGAATGGAAGGCCCATATTCTCAGGTACTCATCAATAGCAGACCCGTATTTAGCGGACTTGCAGGCGTTTATGGCCTGGAATTAATTCCCGCCAACATGCTTGAGAAAGTAGAAGTCGTACGCGGAGGCGGCTCCGTTTTATATGGTTCAAACGCCATCGCCGGAACAATTAACCTCATTTTGAAAGATCCGAAAAACAATTCTTTTGAAGCCGGTTTGGACGTGAATGCAATCGGATTGGGTGTAAAGGGCTCAAACGGACCGGTTCCCGATTATGTCGCCAGTTTTAACGGATCACTCGTCACGGAAGACTATCAAACAGGCATTGCCGTTTACGGACATGTCAGGGATCGCAGTATGTTTGACGCCAATGGGGACGAATTTTCTGAAATCGCACCGATGGACAATACAGTCATCGGTACGCGCATCTTCCAACGTATCGGATACAGAGGTAAACTGGCATTGGACTATTTCCATGTTTCGGAAAAACGCGATGGAGGAAATAAACAGGATTATCCGCTGCATGAACGGGAAGTCGCCGAAGCCGTCCGCCACAAAATGAATACCGGCGCATTGACATTCGAACAATTTTTACGCGAGACCGATCTGTTATCCGTATTCGCCTCCGGAAGTGTCTTGAACCGTGATTCTTATTACGGAGCAAATTATTCCTTGAAAGATTATGGAAACACAATAGATAAAACATATAATGCAGGTATTCAATACAAAGCTGATTTCAAAAACTCTTCCCTGGTGGGGGGGGTGGAAAATACCGGCTCTTTTTTGGCTGACAAAAAATTAGGATATCCCGATTATGATCATGCAACGATTGTCGACGGAAAAATAACCAACGTTACACACTTGCCTAACACCCTTGTTTCTGACCAGTCCCTGATAACCAGCGGAATTTTCGCCCAATATGAAATAAAGCTGGGCAAATTCCGCTTGCTGGCCGGAGGTCGTCTGGATCATTATTCTGTAGACGACAAAGTCCACGACAGCGATAAATCCGGAACCGTATTTGTACCCAGAGCCAGTGTAATGTATGACTTAACTTCATGGTTACAAACTCGATTGAGTTACTCTACAGGCTACCGCGCCCCTCAGATTTTTGACGAAGATCTACATATCGAAACTTCCGGCGCTCGTCAGGTAATCAATGTGAACGATCCGAACCTGAAACAGGAAAACAGTTCCAGTTATATGCTTTCTCTCGACTTCAATAAGAAACTGGGACCTATCAATACCAATTTCCTGATTGAAGGGTTTTATACTCGTTTACATAATCCTTTCAGAAATGAAATCGGAGAACCTAACGCCGATGGAGTGGTCGTATATACCCGCGTAAATGCCAATTCGGCAACTGTATCCGGAGTCAATCTGGAAGTGAAATTATCTCCCTCCGACAATCTTTCTTTCACCGGAGGATTTACCGTTCAATCGAGCAGATACAAAGATCCGGATGAAAATTTCAATGAAAAGAAGTTTTTTCGAACTCCCGACAATTACGGATTTTTTGCTTTGGACTGGAAATTTCTGAAACAATTCGGGACATCTTTTACGGGAAATTATACCGGAAAAATGCTGGTTCCCTATTTCGGTACACAAAACCCGGATGGAGAATTACGGAAATCCGAAACATTTTTCGATGCTGGAATTAAACTTTATTACGAGATGCGAGTAAGTGAACACGTCAATATACAATGGTTTACAGGAATGAAAAATATTTTCAATTCCTATCAAGATGATTTCGATTCGGGAATCGATAGAGATCCGTCCTATATTTATGGACCGGCATTGCCCCGAACGCTTTTCGCCGGATTTAAAATCAGGGGGATATGATATTTTACAGAAAACCCATTGATTTAAGTACAAATACAAAGAAAAAGATAGTTACACAGGAACAAATAGTAGTCAAAACAACGATCTGACCAGATAATTCTCCATCACATCCCATATTCTTCGCCATAATATAACTGCTGACTGCTGTCGGAGTAGCAAACAAACACAGCAAAGCGCTTAATTCAAGCGTCCGGAAACCCAGATAAACAAAGACGGTAATCGCTGCGGCAGGAACAAGCACCAAACGGGTAAGCGTCGTATAAATGATTTTTTTCATATTGTTACTTAAGCTCTTGAATCTGAACTCTCCTCCCATCACAAAAAGAGCCAGGGGGGTAGCGATTCCCGACAAATCATTTAACGGTTTATCCACAAAATGAGGAAAATCTATCTTTAAAAATCCGAATATGATTCCCAGGATACAACCAATAATCAACGGATTTTTCAGTATATCCATCATA
>JAVBSK010000189.1:0-4225 GCA_031556755.1 Bacteroidales bacterium
ATTTCAGGCGACAGCCGCCTACCGGATTTCGGATGTGAAAACAACATACAATGGAACATTGAAGACGAAACCCCTGATGAGCGACTACAAAGCTTTTCTGAGCCTTTCCTATCAGACCCCTTTGAAAAAATGGCAATGTGATCTGACTTCGCAACTCAACGGAGGAGGACGAATGCCGGATCCGGACACTTCCAACCCATTGTGGAATAAAAAATTCGATGCATTTACCATGCTGAACGCCCAGGTGACAAAATATTTCCGAACCTGGTCAGTATATTTGGGAGCGGAAAACCTGCTGGATGTGGTGCAACCCAATCCGATTATCGGATATGATAACCCTTGGGGACAAAATTTCGATTCGTCTATGGTTTGGGGTCCTTTGCATGGAATGAAAATATATATAGGATTCAGGTATAACCTGGAAAGAATGTAAATCAAAATAAAATAAATCGTATGAAAACAAACAGATTGCTTCAAGTTTTAAGTATTGTTGTATTGCTGATATTTTGTACTCAAAATCTGGCGGCGCAACAAGATACGAAAGTGAAAAAAGGAAAAACGACAACTACGATGTATGTTGAAGGACTCAGTTGTAAAAACTGTCAGGCTAAAATAGAAAAGAACATTGCATTCGAAAAAGGAGTGACGGACTTGAAATGCGACCTGAAAACCAAGACGGTAGAAGTAACCTATAAGACAGACAAAACGGATGATGAAAAATTAGTCAAAGCTTTTGACAAAATCGGTTTTCCTGCCAAAGTAAAGAAAGACAAGGAAGAAGGAACATCAAAAGCATGTCATTCTGTTACGGGAACGACATGCCCTGATAAAAAATAACTTAACGGTTACCGGTGCGACAACGAGATACCACCCATCACCCAACAACCGGGTTGGGGAATATCTCCCAAATCATAATAAGTGACATTGAAAATATTATTGGCAAGGAAATAAATCTTGAAATTCTTCAACTGCCAGTTGATTTTCAAATCCAAAACAGCATAAGCGGGATAGGGGACTTGCTCTCCTGTCCCGCTTGTATATTCGCCCGCCCTGTCCTGCCACCTGAACAGCCAGTCTGCCGAAACGGATTGAAATATCCGGTGATTGAGTTCCATTGTGAATTTATGCCTCAGGTAATCCAAAGCATACTTGGAGATCAGCTTATCCGAACTTTTCGTCTGGTCGATATAACAATAACCCGCACGAATCCGGGAAAAAGGATTGACTCCGGGAAGAAAACTGTTGAGATCAAAACCGGCTCCCGTTTCTAATCCGATACAATCCAAACGGGTTTGATTGCCTGACTGCCAAAGATCTTCCGGATTTTGTTTAACCCAATCTATAATCTCTTTCCCCATGTTGTAGAAACCTGTGAAATGCGAAGTGAAACGCTTGTGTTTATATTTGACCCCGGCTTCCCAGGCGCTCGATTTTTCCGGTAATAAATTGGTATTGCCGGTATGTGTCTTTGTCGTATAATATAAATCGGTAAAAGTAGGCATTCGCATTGCATTGTTCCAGGACGCATAGATTTTCAACCCTGGAGAAGCCTGCCAGGACGCATTGATATTCGGAAAAAAATCGAAATTGTTATGTAAAGACGTATTGTGGTTGAACAATACCCCTAAAGCGAAAGAAAACTTTCTGAAATTGAATTGCTGTTCGAAAAAATAACTGATATTACTGCGGCTATCATATCTGGAATACTTCCCCTCCGGACTATCTAATGCTTTGCCCAGCACATTACTCAGGATACTTTCGTTCCTGAACTCTCCTCCAAAGTTGGAAATTCCTGTTTTTGAAACATATTGCGCATTGAAATTGAAACCGAACACATCGCTTTGATGATAATTATGTCCCGTATACCATGAAGGGACCGGTGAAAAACCATCCCTGAAAAGTTGAAAACAATCCCAGTGCCGGTTCCAATACATCTTGGGAATCAGTTTCACTCTGCCTTTGCTTTCTCCCTGGACGGAAGCAAAAAAGGTCTGGGTGTGATCGAATTGATGTGGATAAATTGCTGAGTAGAAAGTGTTGGCGCCGTATGCCTTGTTGTTATAACCCGTCTGGAAATTTATTTTTGACGATTTGGAATCAAATTGACTCTGCCATAGAACATTGAAAATCCGGTAATCGCTGTCTTCGATATATCCGTCAGAACGGTTATATCCTGCAGAAAGCTGATGGGAAGACCGTTTTGTCAGGATTCCCGACCGGGCTTCTACACCAAAAAGTTGATGCATACCTGATTGGAGGTTGACATAATAGTTGGAGTCAGGATATTGTTTGGTGATGATGTTGATGCCGCCGGAAAATGCACTTGCACCATAGAGCAGGGACGAAGGCCCCTGGATGATTTCGATTCGCTCGATATCGGAAAGATTGATGGGAATGTCAAAATTGTAATGGCCGGTTTGAGGATTGCTGAGGTTGATTCCATTGAGTAGTATTGCGATCTGGTCGGGAGTTCCGCCTCTTACGGAAACATCTGCCTGTACTCCGTTCGCCCCGCGTTGTTTGATGTCGATTCCGGATACGGACTTCAGCAGGTCTTCGATACTGATTGCAGGCTGTCGGGCTATATCCTCTTTAGTGATGACAGTAATTAACTTGGCGGTTTCGACATTCAGTATCAGGTCAGGCTCCGATGCTGTGATGGTGACCTCGTCCAATGTCATTTCCGGAGTAAGTTGTTGGTCGGATGACGGAAACGACTGGGCGGAGGAATCCTGACTGTGGGCAGCCAACAATGTACATCCGGATAATACTCCGATATTTACAATTTTGTGCATACTGGAAAAAGCGCTGTAAGCTTTCCCTGAAAATCTACAGAAAGAATAAATCTTCTGATTTTGAAAACAGTTTTTTTGCATAAGTTTTTTAATTACGAATTAGAAGTTATGAGTGACAAGTTTTTAGTTCTTTGCACACTTTTAAGTCCGGTAAAAGTACGAGATAATTTTAATTATCGGGTTATTGCTAATGTTGAATTCATGTTAACTTAACGTGATCTAGAAAAGAATTGTCACTCATATAAGATATATTGTCGGATAAAAGTTGTTTTGTCTTACTTTGTTACTACTTTTGTCCATATGTCTATTCTCTTTATTATTTCTTGAAGGTGCAGTACTTAGCGCCGCTCTTGGAGGTGAAAGTCTGTCGAGCTATATGTCCCGGAAAATATGGGCTAACATGGGAATGGAAGCCGATGCATACTGGATGCTGGAATCTGAAAACGGTATGGAAACCGGCGGTGGTTGTATCAGCATGACCTTGCGGGATTATGGACGTTTTGGACTGTTTATACTTAATAATGGAGTAATAAATGATCAGTCGTTGCTTCCAAACGGATGGATTGTAGAAGCAAGCGTTCCCACAGAATCACATCTTGATTATGGAAAACTCTATGCCGCGCCAAACGTTCCTGAAGATTATTCTTATCTATATCCGTGTGGTTACGGTTATAATTGGTGGTCGTATGCTCCCGGAACATGGATTGGTTGGGAATATCTTGACAGTGAAGAGTTTTGGGGCGATCGCGCTATTGCTACTCCAACTGCCGATTTTTTGTATATTTGTGGTAGTCGAGAGGTAATTGTTTGACTACAAACTCAATAAAAGATTCTCGCATGAAAACAGGCAGTAGATAGGTAAGAATTAAGTGCTTAGATACACTTAGTTTTTCATGCTTTCAAATAACTCTGTTATCTGTTTACAAAGATAAGATTTATATCTTACTTGGCAAAGGATTGAGATAATTTCTTCCGGCTACCCACAAAAACAAACGGTTTACCGCTCGGTAAGCCTTTTGTTTTTAGTCTAATACATAGTAAGGGTATAGATACCCCATTGGGTATTTTTGATTTTGCTATGCAAGAAAGCGAATTTTCCATCCCAAACGGACATTTTTATCTGCTTCGGAATTTCTTGCCGGAAAAAGGCTTAATATTCAGCCTGTTTAATGGCCTATAAAACAGGTATTTGCAGGATAATTAAAAAAGACAATTCCCAATCTCCTAATGAAATACCACATAGAAAAGCATTCTTTTTAGGTGCTATAAAATCCTTAAAATCAGCACAAAAGAAAATAGTCTGAAAATAGTGTACTAAACTTGTGAATACAGGTAATTTATCCTCCCGATCTTTGCCATGTATCAATAAAACAAAAGATTATGGGAATAATGATTATGAAATCGGAGGCTTTTCAGGCACTTATGGACAG
>JAVBSK010000044.1:0-13561 GCA_031556755.1 Bacteroidales bacterium
AGGTGAAATTCTCAAAATCTTCAGGCATTTCCAATACATAGCCTATTTTAGGAAGGATAACGCCTTTAGATGCAGGATCAATGGTTGAGCTAATGAAAATGGTTCCATCTGTCGCCACTTTGAACGACACTTCATTGGTAAATATATTCTGACCGGTACCCGAATAAACATTGAGAATACTCAAGTCCACCGTGTTTTTCGTATCAGATGAGTTTACTTTCCATGTACCGGCTGTCAATGCCAGGTTTCTCAATCCCATATTGTCCCAATTGGTTGCCTGCACTTTGTCGTTATCGGTATAAGCCCTGAAAACATTCAATTTAAGCGGTTCGCTAATCACCAATTTTCCATTGACTGTATAATTAACAAGCGTACCTTTTGATTTGGAGAATATGGCAGAGAAATTAGACCCTGTAACGGTGTAATCATCCGTATTATCCGTAACAGTTAAATTACCGGTTGCCGGTATTTGATAAGCCGGTTTCACCGCGTCTTGTAGTTTGATTTGTTCGTTTGCAACCTCGTATCCGGCTTCCGCCCACCAAGTAGCTTCTTTTTGATATACATTGAAACGGATGAAATATTCGGCTTCCGGTTTGGCATCAGTAAGAGGTTCTGCAATCGTCAATGAATAAATTCCTTCCGGATTGATCGATATACCGCTTAATTTTTCAGTTTTAATGACCATTCCATCTTCCAGTATAGAATAAGAGAAATCAAATTCATCGGAAGTGATGGTTTTGAATGCCATCTTATTTTTCAATGTATAACGGGTATTACTTCTTGATGATATTTTTGAGAAATCAACCGGCTGATATATTTTCTTCACCTGATACGATTTGGAAGAGATATTATAATCAGCGAATATAACCCCATTGGTACAGAAATTTCCGTCATTGGGTCTATCTCCGAAATCGCCTCCATAAGCGAAATAAGTTTCACCAGGTTTTCCGGGTACAGGCATTTGAAGTCCTTGATCTTTCCAATCCCAAATAAATTCGCCGGTCAACATAGGATATTGTTCATATAAATTAAACATATCACGCACATTTCCCATGGAATTTCCCATGGCATGACTGTTCTCACATTGAATGTGAGGGCGTTTCTGACCTCCCTTTCCAATTGCTTCAATATGGTAATAATTGCCATACATCGAACTGGAAACATCACTCCATGTACTGTTTCCTTCATAATGAGTCAAACGTGTTTTGTCCAATGCCTTAATGGCTTTCTCCACATATTCGAAATTGTTTCCATTACCCGACTCATTTCCATACGACCACATAAAAATACAAGGATGGTTTTTCAATCTTTTTACATGGTTTTCGTTTCTTTCAACCATCGGCTTTCTGAATACTTCTTTTCCCGACAAACTTCCATCGCCATGACATTCCACATTTGCCTCCGCCAACACATACATTCCGTATTTATCACAAAGATCATATAGATATGGGTTATTAGGATAATGCGATGTACGAACAGCATTAATATTCAAGCGTTTCATCGTCTTGATATCCATTTCCATTTCTTCTCGAGAAACAGTACGCCCGTTTATCTGGCTATGGTCATGTCGATTCACTCCGTGGAACACCATGCGTTTGCCATTGATCAACAAAGCGCCGTCGCTACGGATACCCACTTCTCTGAAACCGACTTTTCCTCCCCTGAGATCAACAACATTGCTCCCGTTTTTGAGCGTAAGTACCAAGTCATACAAGTTAGGAAATTCCGCCGACCATTTTTTCGGATTGTTTATATTATCGATATTGATAGTGAATTTTCCTATGGTCGGGTTTGTTACTGTTTTTTCAGCTATAACTGTTCCATTGTCCATGATTTTCGCAGTCAATTCTCCTGAAGCTAAAGCGGCTCCGGTTAACTCTACATCAACAGACACATTCGCATTTAGATAATTGTTATCCAAATCTGTTTTAAAGAAATAATCTCTGATTTGTGTCTTGGGTGCAGACCAAAGAAAAACATCGCGACTGATTCCGGTAAGACGCCAAAAGTCCTGGCATTCCAAAAACGAGCCGCTGGTAAAACGATAAATTTGTACGGCGATCAGGTTAGTTCCTGATTTCAGGTGTTTTGTAATATTGAACTCGGAAGGCAAGTAAGAATCTTCCGAATAACCCACCCATTGTCCGTTAATCCAAAGGTAATAGCCCGGACCGGCGCCATTGAAACGAACATAAACATCACGCCCGTCCCAGTTAGCTGGAATAGTAAATTCACGAAGATAGCTTCCTACCGGATTCCGCATGCTACTGTTATAGGTATAATTAGGATTCGGATTTTCCTGCACCTTATATGTGGTTGAATTATAAGCAAAAGGGTAACCTGTATTTACATATAGAGGTTTATCCCAGTTTTTATTATTTCTGACCCCATATACCTGCCAGACAGAAGGGACCGTAATATCATCCCATCCGGATGCGTTGGAAAATGATTTTTCGAAGTCCGCCGGTTTTTGAGCCGGATCCGGAACCCATTTGAATTTCCAGGTACCGTTTAATGATTGATAATAAACAGATTGTTCTATTGACTTGGATTGTACATCTTGCTCTGACGCGAAAGGTATTTCAAGTGTGCGCGCTTCTTCCCGGTTTTTTTGGGTAACCGTAACGTCATCCCATTCTGTTCCTGTATAAGTAGCCTGAGCCGAAACAGAGGATACGCCCATTAGATAAGCGACCAATGTTAAACAAATACGAATGTTTGGTAAAAAGGTTTTCTTCATGATGATGTTTACTTTATTTGTGAATAGAGAGATACAAGTTGAGGTAGTTTCATAAGTTTGTCATCCCGCACTTGATGCGGGATCTCCTGAACAACCAGCATTGTTTCTCAAGAGATTGCGGGTCAAGCCCGCAATGACAAAATGTACAATAACAGCCTCCCTATATTATTTCTCCGGGAACGGAATAAAAAAGTTATTCTGATTGAGCAATTTGTTGTAAACCACAGTCGCGTCCGCCGAAGGCGTAAAAGGAACGCGAGCCGCCGGATTCGGTTTGAATTTTTCGGAAACCTTTTTAGCCACAAAATCCTGCTGTTCGGAGGCTCTTCTTAATCCGATTCGAACTAAATCGCCCCAGCGGTTTCCTTCAAATGCCAATTCTAATGCAGCTTCGCTCAGAATAGCATCTTCTACGAATAGAATAGAGTCCTGCAATGTGGCCAATGCTTTATCGTCCGTAGGGAATGCAATTACCTTAAGCCCTGCCCTGGTACGTAATCCCATATTTTCATTATATTTGGTACTGTTAAAATTATAAATATAATTAACCTTATCTTCTTCTGTAACCTCTAATGTATCAACGTAGTTGGGATTATTGATAATTGAAGCCTTTAATCCATAATTCAGTGCAGCTAACGCCAAAGTCGGTTTTCCCATTCGGTTTACAGCTTCGGCATACCTCAGGTGATAAATGGGGGCTCTTTCTAGAATTAACCGTCCGCCGGAAGTCGTATCTGTCCGGAATTTTGTGATATACGGGACTACAACGGAAACATTCTCAAAATCGGATTTTCTTGTTGAACTCCATGAACTCTCACCTCTTGCATCTCCCACTAACTTATGAAATTCAGTGGTGGCGTTCGGATTACTATTTTCCTGAGCATACCAATGCTCCATCGCTTTACAGGATGGTTTTACTAAATATTTATAAGCAATTTGACTTGCATCAAACGGCTGTCCCAGGGTTGGGTGATAATAAATTCCTGTTGTAACCTCAGTGTCCTGAGATAAGAAGTCCTTATTGTATCTCGGCGGAATAAATATGTTTGACCAACTGGAAGAATAACCTATACTACCATATGTGATTCTATACGAAGAGCTCAACATCTTTCCGGTTGTT
Source organism: Bacteroidales bacterium (assembly GCA_031556755.1). Taxonomy (GTDB): domain Bacteria; phylum Bacteroidota; class Bacteroidia; order Bacteroidales; family Azobacteroidaceae; genus JAIRVZ01. The sequence goes on from JAVBSK010000044.1 coordinate 3,864, forward strand.
CCTTTTTCCATCAGCCATTTGTATAACCATGCAGCTGATTCGTAATTATTAAGCCATAAGTAACATTCACCGAGGACAGATACAGGTTGTGGAATCATTTTTTCCATTGGAACCTCATTAAAAGTGCGGGAAGGAGCCGGCATATTTATTACGGGAAACAATTGATCTATAATTTTATACATCACTTCTTCTCTGGAAAGTAAGGGATATTTAGTCATATTCCGGGCATCAGTTACAGAAAGAACAGGTTCTTCATAATACCTGACCGAGGAAAATGTTTTTGCCAATTGCAGATAAGTCCATGCTCTGATGCTTATTGCAGCGGTATAATCAGTCATTAATGCATGATTGCCAACCAGCGTATCCATATGAGCAATGACATAATTACAATTATTGATAACAGCATAATATTGGCTTATGTCTATGTATGGGTTATCAGAAGAGATCGAATGTGAATTGATTTCTTTCATGTATTTGTCGGCATTGATGGATACATCGACCAAATCAGCTTGTAGTTCCCCGAAAATAATGATTTCATCACTTAATTTTTGAAATTCCGACAAAATTCCCAGCAGCGAATAAACAGAATCGTTCGGACTTACCAGAGAGTTATTTGTTGTTTTCAGATATGTATCTGAATCCGTGTCCAGGAAATCGCTACAGGCAGAGGTCAGCATTACCATCAGGACAAATAGGGGGGTGCGATACTTGGTGTGCACACACGCACAGGTAAGCTTTATTTGTTTTATTATATGTTTCATAACTTTCGTTTTAATTTTTCATTCTTACAAATTGATCTTGAATCCCCCCATAAACGAACGGCCCTGGGGCAAATATCCGGCATCAACACCCTGGAATAAAGCTTTATTGGACGAACTGAATTCCGGATCGCTTCCCAGGTAATTAGTGATCGTGAACAGGTTATTCGCAGCAGCAAATACGGTAAATCCATCTAAGAATAATACCTTTTTAGGGACAATCCAGGAAAAGGTAAGATTTTTCAATCGCAGGTAAGAGCCATCTTCAATCCAACGGTCGGAAAAACGAGCGTTGCCTTTGTAGTCTCCATAGCTTGCTTTAGGAATATTTGTTTGTTGACCTTCCGCTTTCCAACGATTGAGGACGCTTTGAGATTGGTTGTTAAAACTGGTCATTGACTCGGTTTGCGCCCTTAAATGATTGTAAACATCGTTTCCATATACTCCGGTGAAGACGGCATCCATACTTACATTTTTATACATGAGGTTCAAGGCGATCGTTCCGTAAAAATCAGGATTGGGATTTCCTATAATCTGCATATCTTTTTCGTCTATATATTCATCCTTGCTCAGATTTTCAAATTTCATATCACCAGCCTCAAATTCCGACAAATAAATATCTTTGTAATACGTTTTTAATCCTGCGGTTTTAGCTTCCTGCGCAGTGGCGTACACTCCTTGTGATTTATATCCGTAGAATACTCCAATCGGCTCTCCTACCCGGGAAAGAATGGTTGCTCCCGAATAACTATGTAAGATATCCTTGTTATTGTCGGGCAATGAAAGCAATTTATTTTTGTATTGAGCAAATGTAAAATGAGTAGTGAATTTAAAATTTCGTGTATCGATGAAACGTATTCCCAGTTTCAACTCATACCCCGTATTTTCAAGTTCTCCTCCATTCGAAAATGAATATTGAAATCCGGAAGAGCCGAAAAGATTCTGAAGGGTGATCAGGTCTTTTGTTTTACTTTTGTAAACATCGGCGGAAAGCATCAGCCGTTCATTAAAAAATGCGACATCAATACCGGCATTTAACTTATCGGTAGTTTCCCATTTTAAATCGTCATTCTGAAGATTCTGAAGAGCCAATCCCGACATTTGATGAAACTTGACAGAGGCAAAATAAGAATCTGTAGGAACATTGATAGCATTATCGTTTCCTGTCATTCCCCAGCTAGCCCGAAGTTGTAAGAGATCAACCGCCCGGACAGACGACATGAAATTTTCTCCAGCCATATTCCATAACAATCCCAATGAAGGGAATAGTCCGTATTTTTCATTATCTCCGGTACGCGAGGATCCGTCTCCGGAGACGCTTAACCATGCCGTGTAACGGTTTTTCAATGTATACTCCGCATCCAGATAAGCCGCCGCCCATTTCCAATCATCATTCTGGAATATGAATGCCTGATTAACCATATTATCGGTCAGATAGATCGTCGAAGAATTATCACCTTCCCCTCCTTCAACACGGTATGCATTACTTTGATACCTCATGCCTACATTGGCGTTTACTTTATGAATATAATTGAATGTTTTTTTATAATTCGCCGAGAGTAGCCCATAAACACCGATATATCCGGAAGCGGCGCTCGCTTCATGGCTTTTAGAAAGAATTCCGGTTCGAGGATCTGTTTCCGTGGAAACTCCCTTTTGAGGGACATGAAGAGACTCTTTCTGTTTGTTCCTGTCATAACTGAAAGTCGCATTCAACAGCCAATTATTATTCAGGCGATAATTCAACTTCCCGTACAAACTAAGCCTGTATTGGGTGTTATCTCCGATCCCGTATTCTGCAATGGCGATTGGATTTGAAACACCCCACCAGTCCGTATCAGACAAATCGGGTAATACATTTCCATTGATCGCCTGCGTATGCGATGCAACTAATGGAGATTTTATCAATGAAAGAAAGTATGGAGAAGTGCGTTGAACGATACCATCGTCAAATAAATTCCGGTTGGTCTGACTAAAGCTCACACCCAATGATAACAAAACTTTCCTGGATAAATCAATATCCGAATTGAACCGGAAGTTGAAGCGGTTCAGATAGGATTCCTTAATCGTGCTTTCAACATCCATATATCCCAGCGAAATAGCATATTTGGCAATTTCATCTCCCCCTGTGACATGTGCATGGTAATTTTGTATCAACCCATTCTGCATTACTTCATCCTGCCAGTTGGTATTATTATGATAGGAGGCATAGTCGCTGGAGAAAGGATCATCGTTCAAATAGGGTTGCTCTGAAATTTTTTCTGTGGAATAGTGAGCGCCCCGCATTTGTTCCATCGCGAACACCCGGTAATCTTTTGCATCCAAGAGTGGAATTTGTTTGGGTGCCATACTCACTCCCCAGGAAGCAGAGGCTGATATCCTGGAAGTCAATTCTTTGGCCCGGCGGGTGGTTATTACCACCACTCCATTCGCTCCCTTAACTCCATACAAAGCATATCCGTCTTTTACGATCGAAATATTTTCAATGTCTTCCGGATCAATATTAGTCAGGGGATTCGTATAAGCTCCTGAGAATAAAGAAGATTTGCCTAATAAAGTTTCGTAAGGAATTCCGTCGATAACAATCAACGGTTGAGAGAAGCCATTCAGTGTGTTATAGCCGCGCAAAAACATATTTCCTCCTATTCCCGGAGCACCGGAACGGATAATGGTGTGCATCTCACCAATTTCAGTTTGTAACCGTTCTTCTAAAGAAGTGTTGGTTACTGGAAACATTTTCTTCGTATAGGAATTCGCAAAAGGAAACTCATTATTAGGAAGTTCTCCCAACGGAAGGATTTCCGGCTCAAAAAACGAGGAAAAGCGTTTGGATATTAATTCAATATTTAGATTATTATTTCCTCTTACGGACACATTTTTTTGTTGATATCCTTCCGCCTTGATCTGAATCTCCGCCGTTGCATATGGAATCTTCAATTTAAACGTTCCGTTTTCAGACACAATCGCCGAAGCATAGCTGTCTGCAAAAATTTCGGCAGATGTGACCGGTTGCTTTGTTGCGGCATCTATGATAGTCCCGGTTATCGTCATTTCATCCGTCTGCGCCTGCACTGAATTAAAAACAATGGAGAACAGCGCCGATACGACACAAACGAATAGTTTATTTTTATAGTTTTGAAAATACATATTTACCTTTGTTAAAAGTTAATAATCCGAGTTAGTCAATCCGTAACACCGGCAGGTTTAAATGTGACCTCTTTAATTCTCACTTGTTTCTTATATTTTCCTCTCTCTGCGATTGGAATGCTGGAGAGATTGACAGTTATCGAGAGGCAGGCATCTACATCAATAAAGGGGATTTCAACATCTTTTAGTTCTATCTGCATGACATGTAGCGAATCCGTAACAAGTCCTTTTTTCAGTTCTATTCTTTTGTTTGATTTTCCCAGTCTGTATTGCAATCTGAAATCCAATACGGTCTGTTCTCCTGTATTAAGAGAATCCGATGCTGTTCCGGGAATGACAGTACACACAATGTCATATTTGCTGGAAACGACATCTTTTCCCGGATATACAGATAATACCGGAGATGAAGAGATACCTTTTGCTTCCCGCAACAAGAGGAAACCTCCGATTGCTTCATTCACTTTCGTATCTTCCTGCGGATTTTCCCAACTGACGTCTGCATCTTCCGTAATAAAACCTGAAGTACTGTTAAAAGCCATGTATCTGAAATCTCTTTTCAATGTTTTATGAACAGATTCATAAATATTCTGATTCAGGTTATCCGTAATCATGATATCTCCATTGCTGGCCTTATAAAACTCTCCGTTGAACATCTCTCTCCAATTTTTCTTAAATATAGTTCCGGTAGTTGTAGAAACAGAATCTCTGTTCTGCAGATTTTGATATTCTCCTCTGAATACAAGATTATTAACAATCACACTATCCGTATAGTGTTGGGTGATCGAATCGGGATTTAACTTTCCATCCTTTCCTCCATTCGATTTGTAATAATTTTTATACAAATCAAATGTTTTAGAATAGGCTGTCTGAGTAGGAGCAATGAGGGTATATATACTGTCTTCGAGATTCAATTCACCGATCCTGTTCAGTAATTTGTTATTGAAAATCAGCACTGAATCATATACAGTATATCCGTACTCATTAATTTCGATAGGTTTGCTTCTTTTTTCATCCAAATAAGTAGAGTCGTATTGACTGATGAAATCATAAACGGTTTTCAATTCCGGTGTATTTTTCAGATATTCCCAAAGATTATCTCTGTATTTGGACGAGCCGTTCATTTTATGAAGCACTCCATTCGAACAAATACAATTAACCGAGGTCAAAGGCTGTTCATCAAAAACATATCGATTCCCGGTTTTTTCGAAATAAATGTATTTTTTACTGAGCATCAACACTCGTTTTTTATTAAATTCAATTTCGGATGTTGAATAAAAATACCGGGCGATATGATTTTCCGTCAGTGATTTGATTTTAACAGAATCCTGTGCGGAAAGATTTTCCAGGGAGATTTCCATAACTTTCAGTGCACTGTCGGTCGGAGCCCAGACCGTATATGCATCGGTTCCGTCCATCCGCTGACTCAATCCGCTGATCTCAATCATTTTTATAAACATACTCAATTCCGGATCTTGTTTCAAGGCAGACAATAAACTCCGTTCGTTCTCTGTCTGAGGATTATCGTAATGTTCATTCCATTCGTCATTACAGGCAAAGAACAATCCGGCGAATCCAACAAGAAAAGAAATTGTCAGCGCTACTTTATTATATCTTATTTTCAATTTCATACGATAATTTTATATTTTCAATTTTTTATCAGGAAAAATAGAATTAATCAACAACATTTTCATCAAGGGTTTAATTGTAACCTTCGTTTGAAACCTGATCCACCGGAATCATTTCTACAAAATTAAGAGACAATTGTCCGGGATCGACCGTTTTAAACCTCAATGTATGATGCTCCATTTTATCGAACGAGTATATACCTAATATTTTTCTCATCCTATCGGATGTTTTATAGGTAGCGGCACCTTTGTCTCCGTTCGTCACATTGGAAGGATATGGCATGAATGAATTGTAATACAAAACCTTTCGGGCGGTTTCTTCATCCATTCCATCGATTCCGTAATTCACGTTATAGTCCATCCGGAAAGGGATGCCTGCTGGCTTTTCATCGAAATAAAGTTGTACCATTCCGCGTCCAGGAGCATTACTGAATCCGAAACGAATCTCCCAGTTTCCTGGAGGAATCGGAGGTAATGTAAGAGTTATGTCAAAGCGGGTGTTGCCGGACTGGGCTCCTCTGTCCTGACATTGTTCTAATTCTTCATTTCCGACACCGATTAAGATTTCATCCCATTGATGCCTGACCCATCTGGAAGTATAATCATACAATGGAATTACTCTTCCTCCATGACCTATGATTTTCATATTTTTAAAGTATGTAAGTCCTCCCTCTTTCAATGGAGTAGCGTCGGGAAATTCTTTTCGGATAGTGTTTTTTACCCCTTTTCCACGAACATCGAGGTTCATCAATTCCGGCAAAAAGCTACATACGTTGAATCTCATTTTCTTGGAAAAATATGTTTTCTGGTCAGGTATTTCCAGAACTGATGTAATTTCATGGATCATTCCGTTATTACAAAGGACATCCCTAAGTTTTGCATCCTGGGTTATCATCACTCCTTTACAGTCGTTCAGCACGGCTCCTGTTTCATCCGTGAAACGGTTAAAGACGACACCCTCCGGTATTTTAGTAAACTGTAACAAGACGTTATTACACAATGGTTCGATAATTTCATATCCATCCATATCTGAATACCAGATAAAGTTACTCACGTCGTAGATGCTTCTCAGACAGTGATAGGCGACAAAGCGATAGAATCCGTTACCCGGATCTGTAATCGGTCCTTTTCCGTCATCGTACTTCTTTCTCAATTCTTCATAATCGGATATTCCTGCATTTTCGAAAGTCTCGTCGCTTTCCGCTAATATTGTGAAACGGATTTTTCTGGGAATTACCACTTTCGTTTTCTCTTTTTCCTTGTAATAAAAGTATTCTGTAGGATCTTCCGTTTCTTCCAGTAATTTATATACTTCCGTTTCCTGTAAGGCTCTATAGAACACGCTGAAGCGATTGGCCAGTTCCGGATTTAACAGTTTCCCGACCACATTATCTTTGTCCGGTGTAATGATGGCGCTCGTGGTATGAAGCAATCCGTTTTTGAGTGCGATATTATTCGGTTTCAATATGACGGAGACTCCGTTTATAACATAATTTCCACTTTCGTCCTGCCTTACCTGAAGATTGTCTCCCAACATATTATTGGAACGAAGGCGTGAAACCCCGAAATCGGTACTTCGGATCGTATCTTTCTCAATCAACTGATAAAGTACGACCTTTTTCAACTCATCGACAGGGTATTCTTCTATACTTGCGTAATCCGACCGTTTAATAAAAGAATCTATGGCTTCGTTAGTGGGAGCAAAGCAAGTATATTCTCCGTATGAATTCATAAGTCCCAATACATTAGTCTTTTCCAGGATCTTATAGAACTGTCCGTAAAGTTCCGGATTATTCGCTAAATATTCTCCTATCGTTTCTTTTTTAGGGATGATCTCCACATCCTCTTGCACTTCATCTATACAAGCATTGAAAACAGAAATACTGATACCAATGAGTAATGTCAGAATAAATATATTTTTTTTCATAAAAAACGGTATTTATCAAAGTTATTTTCTTTTAATTCCTGTATCATAAAACGGATTCTGTTCCAGCATCGGGTTTGTTTCTATATCCGACAAAGGAATCGGTAGGTAATGCGACCATTCATTTTTGAACTTTCCTTCTGCAAAGGCCCGGTAGTTCGAGGGAACATTCCGGAGGACAAACTCTTTAAAGACCCTCATGGGATTTTCCTTTTCCCTTCTGGATGTGCGTAATAAATCGTACCAACGTTTTCCTTCGAACATCAATTCCCGTTGTTTTTCTCTTAGGATCAGATCCGTCATTTTATCTTTTGTATTATAGTTCGCAGATCTCAATGAATCCAATGCCGGATACAGGTCATGCGCCCGCATATAAGTCCGGTTGATCAAGGACAAAGCTTCTTCAGCGTTTTGTTCGAAGTTATTCTGTACAAGGGCTTCTGCTTTCATCAAATATATTTCCGACAAGCGATACAAAATCCAATTAGCGGAAAGTGTTTGTGAAGAAGGGTATTTAAGTATGGGTAACGGATTATTTAACGACGGTCTATCTGTAATAGAGAACGTATAATATAAACGTTCATCAGTAGAAACAGGATGTCCCTCAGCTTCAAACACAGTGGTAATATCCCAATCTCTTGCATCCATCGGGGCTGTGAAATGCGCACTCCCTTTCATGTTTGAGTAATAACTCTGCAACAAGCCTGTATTAAGTTTTCCTCGTTCACTATTCCCGAATTGTATTTCGAAGATACTTTCATTTGAATTGCCGGATTTAAAAATGTTCCCCCAGGATGTACTGTTTCCCAGGAATACTATATTTTTATCTTTCATCACTATATCGCAGGCATCAATACAATCCTGATAACGTTCCATCCACAGATAGACATCCGCCAGCAAGGCGGCGATGGACGTTTTGGTAAAGCGCCCTTTATTATATTCTCTCTTTTTGTCATAATAAGAGAGCGCATCCTTATAAGCTGTATTTAAATCCAGAATAATCTGATTCAGGATTTCGCTTTCGCCGCTTTTCCTTACATAATAATTTTGTTCACTTGTTTTACTTTGATCCAAAATCAAAGGAACTTCTTTATATGTGCGGACTAAATAAAAATACAACAACGAACGCAAGGCTAATACTTCCGCCTTATAGGCTTTGATTTCCGAGTCCGTAATTGTTTTATCGGTTTCTTTTACCAAATCAGCGTTTGCTATTACAATATTACAATTGTTGATGGCCGTATAAAAGAATTTCCAGTTACAAAAAGGATTTGAAGCAATAATGTTGCATTCGGCGATTTTTTGTTCCTCGTCGATAGCGCTTCCCCCAGGAGTTATGTTATCGGCACGTAATTCTCCCCATATAATCATCTGTTTGACAATACCGTTATATTTGTTGTCATCATTGCCTATTTTTTCATCCAGAAGCAATGCATAATAACATCCGGCCACCGCTTCTTCCAATTGTTGGCGGGATTTCCAGAAATCGTCTTCCGTGATCAGATCACGGGGTATTGTTTCTAACCATTCATCACTACAAGAAGAGAAGATGCTTAAAAACACACAAGTAATAATAATATTTACTATATTTTTCATATTTCTACTTCTTTTGTATCATTAAAAGCCAATTGTAACGCCAAATGTAGCGTCTTTACTCCGAGGTGTTTTTGAATTGTCATATCCGATCCTGAACGGATCGTTTTTGTCCGCCGCATATCCGACTTCCGGATCTACTCCCGAATAATTTGTCCAGACATGTAAATTATTGATCGTACAATAAAACTTCAGATCAGTCAGATAAATCCTCTTTAATAAGCTTTTGGGTACAGAGTAATTAATCGTCAGGTACTTAAAGCGGAGGTATGAACCATCTTCCACAAAACGATCCGATCCCAACCAGTTGTATCCGGTTTCATACAAGGCTCTGGGCAATACCGGAGTACCGTCTGCTCCATCTCCTTCTGCCCGCCAACGCCATCTGACCGCCTTACTCTGATTATCATTATTGTACATTGCTTCCTGATACATCCGGGCTTCATTGACGATTTTATTACCATAACGGAAATGGAAGAAACTATTCAGAGAGAGGTTTTTATAACGAAGGGTTATTCCAAAACCTCCTGTTAATTTGGGGTTGGCACTGCCCAAATAAACGACATCCAACTCATCGATACTTCCATCATGATTGACATCTTCGTAAATCGCATCTCCTCCCCTGAACTGATATGCATTTGATTGTCCGTA
>JAVBSK010000143.1:0-4552 GCA_031556755.1 Bacteroidales bacterium
TTATCCTCCGTAGAAGTATAATATCCTCTGTTGCGCAAAAATTCGCTGAGATTCTCTTTTTCTTCCATCAATTTATACATATCAAAGATGTCTCCTGATTTGATGATAGTTCTTCGTTTGTTTCTTTGTTCCAACATCCTGTCCACTTGTTCGTTGGAAATATCAATCTGATAGTTACGAATACTATATGGTTCATTGCTAATTATCCGGTAGCGTATATCGACTCTTTTTGCGATAGAATCTACAGACGACTTCACATCGGCATTCAGATAGCCTTTGTTTTTCATCTCAATAGTCATGTCGTTGACGGAACGTATTTTCTCTCGTTCATCATAAATTACAGGCGGTTTTCCTAACTTTCCAATCATTTTCTTGAACCAGGAATGGCTGCCTTTCGACCAATCATAGACAGCGACTTCAAATTCCGAATCATTGGGTTTTTGTCGTATAAAACCAGACAGTTCCGCCTTATTCACAGATTTATCATCAATATCCAATTCAACTTTCCGTACCAGATATTTACCGTCAGGCAGGTTCTTCGTAGCATCACAGGCAGTAAATCCCACAATGATAAGAATCAGTAATATGTTGTATTTAATTACCTGTTTCATTCTTTTTGAACTGTGCTTTTATTCTCTTGAACAAATCTCTAAATGTCTTGGCTTCTTTTTTATACACAACTCCAACTCCTTGTGTCATAGCAGCTTGTTCGTAATACTGATCATTGGTTACGTTATACATTTTCAAGACAAAATCTCCTGTCTTGGTCAACTTATACTGCATCTCGAAATCTCCCGTAAAGTTCGTATTTTTTGTAGTTGTATTTTTATATCCGAGATTTCCGGAAACAGCCAATCTGTCGTTGAATAATTTGGTTGATACATTTACGTCCATTTCAATATTCGACATATCTTCATTATCGGCATGCAGTTCCGTTCCGATACTCCAGTTTTCATTCAATACGCCGGACAGCAAATGATTCAGTTGAGTTGTTAACGTAGAAGACGCCAGTGATGTCCAGAGATTGTTTCCCGTCGTTTTTCCAGGATTACTTTCCGGTGGCCAAAAAGCACCTACAGCCAGCAAATATGCTATTTCCTTGATTTTTATCTCTTCGGAATAAATCAATCCATTCACTTTGCGTTTTGTTTCATCGCTTGCATTCGGCAGTTCTATATCGTAATCGATTTTCATATTTTGCAAATCATTCGAAATCCGGATCAGGCAATTTACATTTGTTTTGGTTGTCGCCAGATAACCATCGCTCTCAAAACTCGGATCTAAACTAGCCAGATCCGTACGTAGCGCATACACTGCAGTTACATCAAATTTGGTTTGCATCGGATCCCCGGTAAATGTAACCACGCTTCCTTTTTTGACATTGAACGTTTTTTTCGTGATGTTTTTAAGAGAAAGGGCGCATTTCCCTTCTTCAATGATATAATTTCCGAGCAATGACATTTTATCAGAACGCAAATCATATGAAAAATCAATCGCCCCTTTTCCATTGACGGTAGCCTCATCTTTGGTGTCCGGGTTGATGATTGTACCTAAAGTAAATTCGGGAGTAATTCCCAGCGAGATATTCAATTGGACAGGCAAAGATGTATTATTAGGCATGTGGTGTTCGTTTTTCGTAAGCTTTAATTCGTCTTTCGCCAGAGAATCCTGTGGATTTACAAATACGATTCCTGAGAATTGTTGCGCTTTGATTTCTCCTTCCGGCAATTTAACGAAGATTCTTCCCTTACCACTATTGGAAAGATTCATCCTGACCAACATCCTTTTATTTTCTTCCGAAATATCAACAGAGCCATTCATTTTCAGGGATCCGTAAAAAAGGCTATCCACGGCATCCGGATTATTAACTAACATAAAATCTCTCATCTTCAGGTTGATATCCGGGATAAAATTCTTAAATTTCCTATGGTTTATTTTTCCGTTGATGGTTGCACTCTGATTATTTTCATCTGTAATTTTAAAGTCCTGCAAAGAAAATGCAGTAGGAGAAATGAGTATCTCATCAGTTATCCGATAAGAAGTATTTGTCATATTCACTCCCAATCTGGCATCCCGAAGACTGATTTTTCCTTCCAATTCAGGAGCATTCAAACTGCCCGAAGCTTTCACTCTGGCTCCGATAAAACCATCCAGTCCATACAGGAATTCTTTGCTAAAAGGAGTCAGCCATGCCAAAGGTAAATCGTTAATATCCGTATCGATGGCAATGGAATCTTTGTTCGGAGCAATAATCCCTGAAATAGTGGAAGCCGGCATATTTTCCCGGTTCAGCAAAGCTTTGACTTCAATCGTTTTACTATCTTCTTTCCACCGGCTGAATAAATCAAGGTTTCCTATCCGGTTATTTTCCAGAGTTATATTATTTACTGAGAGATCTTCTGTAAAAAAACGGGGTGAATTCAGAAGTTGATTCAGCACAAGACTTCCGTCAATCTCCCCTTCCAAATTGACTCCGGAAAGGAAAGCTTTGCTTATAGTTTCTACCTGAACATGAGAAAGATTGATTTTGAGCATGTCCAGAGGATCTCTGGAAACAGTTCCATCGACAGACAAAAATTCATTTTCAGAAAATTTCAATTTGAAATCATTAATGACATAACGGTCTTTTTCTATGAATACCTTGGCCGGTTCTATCCGGAATTTCTGATCGTTGAATAAAATTTCCGTGGGGAGAATATCAACAGATGCCGAAGAAAATGATTGTTCTTTTTCTCTTTCAAACCGGGCGTTGGCAGCCATATCTCCTGCTATTTTCAAATTGGGCATGATGTTCCGAAAACCCACCCTGAAGTCAAGCTGATTGTGTCCAAATAATGCATTCAATTGAAGTTGTAACGAATCCGTCCCCTCTTTGACTTGTCCGGTCTGAGCGACAACATGCATTTTCGAAGCAATCGTATCTGTCTTGACATTCAGACTAGATGAAATCAACTCCGTCTCTTTGATTCTGAGTTGGGGAATTTGTACGTTCAAATCGGCAAAAGCCGTTGATTGATCATATTTTACCTGAATTACAATTGGTTTTGAATTGGAATATGGGATTTGAAGCACGTCAGCCAGCTCTGTCGTATTTTCCAATTGCAATTGAAGATCGAATTCCGCATCGGAGGAATTTTTAGATTTTTTATACTGAAAATATGCGGGAAGATATTCCGATAAAGTATTTGTGAAATTCCGATTCAAATCGGCAAACTGCATTTTTCCATTCAATGAACCGTTCAAGATGCCGGAAGATATCCGGATATTTTTCTTGTCGTTGTCAAACGCCTGATACGACAAATTGATAGGCTTTTCTTTAATTCTTCCCCTTTCACAGGAAAATATAAGACTATCCATAACCATATCCGCTTTCATGCTTTCAGGATCCAAACCATTAATTTCAGCTTTCAATGTGACGGAAAGATCCGCATCCTTGTATTCCGGAGTAAAATGCAATGCTTCTAATTTAGCATGATTGATTTGGGCATATAAATTTATTTTCTCTTGCTTTTCTTTCAGGTCTGCTAATAGCCTCAAATTCAAAGGTAAATTCACATCATCGCTCCTTATATCCGCATCAATTGTCTCATTTTTGTATAAAGCACTGACAAATATATCTTTATAATTATATTGATTATAATCGAACCGGTCTATTTTAAGTTGTGCCGACACATCCAGCCTATTTTCTTTCAGACCTCCCTGGGCATCCATATTCAGGGTCAACAAGCCGAATTCCTGACTTGACAAAATTGTTTTGAGGTCAAAATTTTCAGCTTCAAGATGAACATCGAAATTGACTTCATCCGATTCGACAAGATACCCACCCCGCCCGTTAATAAAAAGATTCCCGGTAGAAGTAACCGCCGACAAATTGATTCCTGCATCAGGCAAGCTTCCTGAGAATTTCCCCTGCATCGTCATCTTCTCCGGATAATAACCGGCAGACTCTGTTGATCGGGCTGGAACCATGTCCATTTCTGAAATTTTATCCCACAGTTGACGGGTTGTGGTCAGGTTATTGATAATCAGATGGAAACCACTCGTCTCCCAATGGATATAATCATCGATTCTCCCCGAAAAATCCAGATTCAGGACGCTAGCCAAACGGGCTTTCAATGTCTGGATTTCAATCGCAGGAAATTGTCCTGAAAACGTTGAATGTAACTCAAATGTATCTCGGTTATTCTTCAAAGGAGTATAAAACGCCTGCAAATCTGATAGACTCAAACAAGGAATATCCAATGAAAATGAATATGTGGCTCCATTTAATGCTTCAGACAATTCATATCCGGAATAATCTATCTGTGATGGATTTACAATCAATTGAGAATTGGGCATCTGAAGCATAAGTTCCTCCAGCTTGATCCGTTTTCCCCTCGATGTGATTTTGAGCATTAGATTCGTCAATTCAAATCCAGACAGTTCCTTAAAAGAAAGAGATTTCAAAGAGAGATTCAATTGAGCCAGGTCAATAGACCGGAGTGAGATTTTCGTATACAGGTCTTTTATCCGGATATGATTGGCATCAAAACCTTCTGCCAGCCTTTCCTCC
>JAVBSK010000160.1:0-7849 GCA_031556755.1 Bacteroidales bacterium
GTCATATGTTTCCCTATTCAGTGCATAAAAATAAGGTTCAATTGTTCGTTTCATGTCATAATAAGAAATCCTAGCGGTATTAAACAAGGCTCTTACTGATAATCCTTTGGTCAGAAAGTCCAAATCCTGGTTGATTTCGAACTGAGCTCCGATATTGGAACGCTGGGATTCTTTATATCCTTTCACCAATTGAGCGTAAGGATTCAAGTCATTGCCAGCGCCGGAATTTCCGAACAGGGTATACGTCGCCCAGGAATTGGCTTCGTCTTTCGGGTAAGTGGCCGGGAATAAAGTAGGGTTACTTTGCATAATCAGGTTATACAATTCTTTTCCTCCCTCGACAGGTCCGTTATAATCATCGAACACACCACTCAAACGTACAACTAGTTCTGTCGTTTTAGTCACGTTGATATTGATATTCGAACGTAAAGTGTAGGTTTCCATATCAATATTAGTATCATAATCATTATTCTTGTCCGAATTCATGATACCATTGTCCTTGGCATAGGAAGCAGCCACATAGTAACGTGCAACATCTCCTCCTCCACTGATATTCATATTAACACGTTGGTTCATGGCATAATCCTTCAATAAAGCGTCGCGCCAATCGGTAGCCGGATAAATAAAAGAGCCTGATCCCAAGACTGTATTGTCGATCTGATCCTGTGTGTACCTCAACGGGCTCAATGGATTACGGGTCAATCTGGCTTCATTATATAATTTCATATAAGTAATCGGATCCGCAAGGTCAATTTCCTGGGTCGGTTGAGAGAACGAGTTCTCAATGCGCAGATTTAACCTGGCGGTTCCTTTGGTACCTTCTTTTGTTTTCACCAGAATCACACCATTCGCTCCGCGGGATCCATACAAAGCCGTCGCAGTAGCATCCTTCATAATAGAGAAACTTTCAATATCATCAGGTTGAAGACGCGCCAGGTCGGTGGTCGTCAACTCAATGTTATCGATCAGTATCAACGGATCTTTGTTATAACCGAAAGTCGTTACCCCACGGATAAAGAATGATGCATCATCTGCACCGGGTTCTCCGCTTCGCTGGTAAGCAATCATACCGGCCAAACGACCAGCCATCGCCGTAGTCAGGTTACTGGAAGGGACTTTCAATTCCTTAGGAGCAATGGTTGTGATAGAACCTATCACGCTTTCTTTTTTCTGAGTACCAAAAGCAACTACGGTTACTTCATCAAGGCTCGTACTTTTTTCGGACATTGTCACCGAAATAATTCTCCGGCTACCCACTTTAACGGTCTGGGACTCATATCCCACCAAGCGAAACATAAGACTGCATGTATCGCTGGGTACCGTGATTGAATACTCCCCATTGATGTCCGAGGCGGTTCCTATCGTAGTTCCCCGCACCACGATACTCACTCCGGGTAATGATTCATACATGTCGGAAACAGTTCCTGTAATTTTAATTTCCTTCGGGTCATCCGCCACAGAAGCGTTTTCCGCCCGGGAAGAAGGTGTCGCAATTGCAACTGACATAGTCAGGCAACTGAATACACAAACCAAAAAGAAGTACCTTAAGAATAATTTTAATTGCATACTTTCAAATTGTTTTTGTTTAATTTAGTGTTTAACATCTCGTTTTATAAATAAAAGGCTGATATATCTAAGTCGACTATGACCCGATTATACATATTATTTTATTTGTTCTGCCATTGATAAGTTGGATTAGTAGGGTTTTTACTGAATATCGCTTTAATTTTTTTCATATCGAACTTGAGCGTCCGGTCATAATTATATATACCATTTTGTTCCTGTTCCACATCGGTCAATTGAGTATAACAGTAGCCGCAAACGTGGTCTACGTTAAGAACGGCGTCTGTAAGCCCGGACAAACGTTGATAAAATTCATCCGCCGATTTAGGTCCTTCTCCGTATCCCCAGGTATTGGTGGCAAATTCTTTGCCTACAACCCATTTAATTCCGCCGTATTCATCCAGAAAATAAGGTTGTCCGTCATAAGGAACTTCCCGTTTTCTGTCCTTTTGCGGCATGAGACCATCTTCACCCGGCAAAAGTTTTGTGTTTAGTTTTTCAGGATTTTGTTCGTAATGATGTACAGACCAGAGGTCTGTTTTAACATGGTAGTTTCCGCTGGCGTCATTCACAGGACGGTAATCCAGGTGGTGCGACAAGTCATATACGTCAGCAATGAAACGATCGTGCTGCATGGCATGGTCGGCATTTTCCGGTCTGTCCCAGGTTTCATTGAACGGTGTCCAGGCTATGATCGAAGGATGGTTCCTGTCTCTTACGACAACATTTTCCCATTCGGAAAGAAAGTTACGGGCTGCAACAGGATCATTATTGCTGGCGCCCCAATTGGCGGATTCACCCCAGGTCAGATAGCCCAATCGATCCGCCCAGTAATGAAATCTTTCTTCAAACACTTTCTGGTGGAGGCGGGCTCCGTTAAATCCGGCTTCCATTGAAAGTTCTATGTCTCTTTTTAAATCAGCATCGGAAGGAGCTGTCCAGATTCCTTCGGGATAAAATCCCTGATCAAGTACCAAGCGTAAATAATAAGGTTTATTATTCAGAAAATAACGATTACCTTCGACATGTATTTTTCTCATACCTGTGTATGATTTTACCAGATCAATTATTTTACCCTGATTATCCCTGACTTCAAATTCCACATCATACAGGAATGGCGACTCTGGCGACCATGTTTTTGCATTTTTTACCGGCATTACGGCGATTGTCGGGCTGGCCGCTGTCAATGCGCGCGATGAAACAATTTTATTTCCGTCTTTGATTCTGATATGAAGTTTCTGACCGGCCTGCAATCCATAGAACTCGGGATAAATCACAAATTGTCCATTATCCAGATCCGGAACGATATAAGCTCGCTGAAGTCCGTTTTTATTCACTGCTTCCAGCCAGACCGTTTGCCAGATACCGGTAGTGCGTGTATAATCACACCCTCCTGAATAATAGTTACCCGATTGCTTTCCTTTGGCTTGCTGCCCCGAACGTTGATCGTCTTCGACATACAGAACCAAATGATGAACAGAACCAGCCTTAACAAAACGGGTCAGGTCGATTTCGAAAGAAGAACTTCCCCCCCAGTGCCGTCCGGCGAGTTGACCATCTATATATATGGTTGAAAAATAGTCAACGCCTCCGAAATGAAGCAATATTTTCTTCCCATCCCATTCCGATGGAATTTGTATCTTACGGTGATACCAGATGGCGTTGATAAAATCTTTATGTCCGATTCCGGATAATTTACTTTCCGGACAGAAAGGAACGGTAATGGACTGGTCAAAACCTTTGCTGTTATGAAGTTTACGGTCTTTTCCGGATTTACCGAAATCAAAAGAACATGTCCATGTCCCATTCAGATTAACCCATGAATCCCGCTCAAACTGGGGACGCGGATATTCTTGACGAGGTATAGCCGTTAGTTGTCCAAAGGTCCATACCGGAATAAAAAATAAAAGGAATAAAATTTGTGTTTTCATGTTTTAAAGGGTATATTTTTTCTTCATCTATTTTACTTTTAATATTTTTATTTTGAGATTTACAAATGTAGAGCCAAAGTAAAATCCGGGATGAACGTTTTTCTGACATCGTTATACGTTTTTCTGACAAGCATTCAAAAAAATAAAAACTACCCCGAACAAGATGTACGAAGGTCTGATTTGTGAATGAATCTTACATCGTTCAAGTCATTTCCGAGTGCTTTTGAAAGCGAAAATTTTAATTATTTAGTTGTATCGGCTTCTATTTTTTTTAACTTTGCATTTCGTTAATACATGAAGAACGATCTCCCAATATTTAATAAAAACTCTTACCGTATTCAAGACATTATATAGGAAAAACATAGTTTTTAATGATGGTATAGTAGGCATTTCTTTAAATTACGCAATGAAAAAAAGAAGACTGACAATCATCTGTTGTCTGATGTTTTATATAAATCTGACAACTTATGCTTATAATTTGAGGCAATTATCCAGTAAAGAGGGGTTATCTAACAGCGCCATCCTTTCTTTGTACCAGGATAACGAACGATTTATGTGGTTTGGGACAGCCGATGGGTTGAATATGTATGATGGAGTTGATATCGAAATTTATAAACCGACATCTACCAATCCAAACAGTTTGTCAGGAAATATGATTGAAGAAATTACGGAAACCGAACCCGGTATTTTCTGGATAGCGACCAATCTGGGATACAACCGTTTAAATAAAAAAGACAAAACTGTGGAATATTACCCCGAATTCAAAGGAAAGCATCATATTGCCAAAACAAAAAAGAACCATGTTTTTGCCATTAACAAAGATGATTCGATAGAATATTACAATAAAAAGGAAAAAACTTTTACAAGTATTGAGTATATAGGTCTCCGGAAAAAAGAAATCATGAATTATTTTATTGATGACAACGATAAAATCTGGCTTTTTTATTTTGAAGGGAGTGTTTCCAATGCTCAATTATCTTTTGAGGAGAACCAACCTCAATTGAAAATCACCAATGATTTCTCCCATCATTTAATGATCCTGTATTGTTTTCACGAAAAAAACCGGATTTATTTCATTGACGGGAAATATTGTTTTTATGAGTTTAATACCATTACAAAAGAAAAAAACTTTATTAAATGTTTAGACAAAGAAATCTCCGAAAACGGAATGGTTTCCGCCATCATAAAAGACGGGAATGATTATCTGATCGCCTTTCAGACAAATGGATTGATCAGACTAAAAAATACGCCTGAAAATGAAATTAAGTTCGTAACCGAACGAATCGGTATTTATTGCGGAGTATTGTCTCTGTTAAAAGATGAGATACAAAATATAGTATGGATAGGCACCGACGGACAAGGAGTTTATATGTTTTCCCGCAATTTATATTCCATGCGCACGACAAGACTACATGAATTGCCTTTCCACATACAAAAACCACTGAGGGCATTATTCCTTGATCCGGCCGGAAGTTTGTGGATCGGAACCAGGGATGCCGGTGTTTTAAGAATAAAGAATTACGACTTCGATAAAGAAATCGATCCTTCCCAAACAGAACTTTTCGTTACTAACAACAGTGAGTTAGTAAATAATTCCAATTATGTTTTTTCTTCTTCAGGAAGAGGAATTCTATGGATTGCGGGAGATGGTTCCGGACTTAATTATTATTCCTACAAAGAAAAGAAAATAAAAAAATTACATGCCAAAAGTTCGTTTAGCATCGATCATGTGCATGCTCTTTGTGAAGTAAACGACTCCGTTTTGTGGTTGGCTACCGGAGGAAGCGGACTCTTGAAACTAAATTTATCAGGTCCGACCGACCTGCCCTGGATCCAATCGGTTCAACAAATTACCTTTTCAAAAAAAGAATTATCAAACAACTATTTTTTTTCAATATTACAGGAAAACGACAGCATTCTTTGGTTTGGAAACAGGGGATCGGGAGCTGTCAGGCTCAACACGAAAACCGATGCGTACACTATCATCAACTTTAGTCAGAAAAACGCCCAACCAATCAATGACATCCTTTGTATACACAA
This sequence comes from Bacteroidales bacterium, assembly GCA_031556755.1. Taxonomy (GTDB): domain Bacteria; phylum Bacteroidota; class Bacteroidia; order Bacteroidales; family Azobacteroidaceae; genus JAIRVZ01. The sequence goes on from JAVBSK010000160.1 coordinate 5,535, forward strand.
AGACTCCAAGGGCAGGCTTTGGTTCGGATCCAGTTTCGGATTGACACAATTGACTTTCGATCACTCGAAAGATGCTATTACAATCAAGAATTTCAATGAATCCGACGGACTTATCAATAACACCATACACGCCATCCTGGAAGACGAAAAAGGAATGTTGTGGTTAAGTACAAACCGGGGAATCGCAGAATTCGATCCTGAAAAAAGATCGTTTCTCTCCTATAATTACAAAAACGGCTTGGAGATCGTTGAATTCAGTGATGGAGCTTATCATAAAAATCAGGCTAACGGCATCCTGATGTTTGGCGGAACCAACGGTTTTTCCGCTATCAAACAAGATATTTACAAAGAACCCGATTTTATTCCTGAAATATTTTTTACCGGTCTGAAAATTTACGAAACCAATCATAACATTCACGACTTTATTAAAACAGACAAAAGCGAGGAATACCTACAATTAAAACACGACCAGAATTTCTTTTCCATTTCTTTTGCCGCCCTCGACTATATCAACGCCCTGAATTGCAAATATTTTTACAAGACAGATAACCTCAATGACAAGTGGATCGAAAAAAATTCGCCGGGCAATGTCACTTTTACAAATATCTCTCCCGGCGAATATGTACTCCATGTTAAATGTAACACTAAAATGTTTCACTCCGACAGTCCGGTTTATTCCCTCAGGATCATTATTCTTCCTCCCTGGTATTTCAGTTTCTGGGCAAAATCGCTTTATGTCGTATTCTCCTTACTGATTATTTTATACCTCTTCAGATATGCCCTGAACAGGTATCAAAAGAAAAAAGAAGATATGATTGAAAAGCTGAATCAAAAACAGAAAGAAGAGATTTATGAATCAAAACTCCGTTTCTTTACAAATATTACACACGAATTATGTACCCCGTTGACATTGATCTACGGGCCATGCTCACGTATATTATCTTATCCGGGCTCAGATAAATTCGTTAAAAAATATGCCACTTTGATCCGGAACAATTCCGAACGCTTAAACTCCCTGATTCAGGAATTAATCGAATTCAGACGCATTGAAACAGGGCATAAGGTTTGCGAAATAGAAAAACTGCTTATTTCGGAAATATCAGGAAACATCATCGATTCTTTTATCGATTTATCTGAAACGAAGAACATTGAATACTCCATATCTATTGAAGAGAATCTATATTGGAATTCCGATAAAAGTTGCTTCACGAAAGTATTGACCAACCTCCTGTCGAATGCTTTTAAATACACTCCTGACGATGGGAAGATAGGGGTAATCATAAAAATTGAAGAACAACAACTTCAACTGATTGTCAAAAACACAGGGAAAGGAATAAAAGAAGAAGAAATTCCTAAGATTTTCGATAGATACAGTATTCTAGAAGATTTAGAAAATCAAGGTAAGAAAGGATTTTCATCCCGCAACGGACTCGGATTAGCAATCTGCTACAGCATGGTGAAACTGCTGAACGGAGAAATAGAAGTTAAAAGTATCCTGAATGAACAAACAGAATTTAAGGTTACCTTACCGGCAATAGAAAGCCCCGTATCTGACAAAACTTTAAGTATAACCGAAGAAAAAATGATCCTTCCATTGAAATCCAATGACATGAATTTCAATGGATATGAGGTGAATGAACCTAAATTCACACAATCCAATCCAACCATCTGGATTATTGATGATGATCCCGAAATGCTTTGGTTTATATCCGAATTATTTACGGAAAATTACAATGTCATTCCGATTGAAGATTCCTCTCTGGTGGATGGAATGCTGGAAAAGAATCAACCCGATTTAATTATTTCAGACATCATGATGCCTCAGGTCGATGGAATAACATTGACGAAAAAAATCAAATCAAACAAAAAAACATCACATATTCCACTGATTCTTGTTTCAGCAAAGAATTCCCCGGAAGAGCAGGTTATCGGAATACAGACAGGAGCGGAAATATACCTCACCAAACCATTCAATGTCGAATATCTGAAATCAGTGGTCGACCGGTTAATGAAACAAAAAGACAATCTGAAAGATTATTTTTCTTCCGCCTTGAGTTCTTTCAAACTTTCGGACGGAAAATTTATTCATCAGGATGATAAGGAATTTCATGATAAATTGCTTAACCTGATCAATGAAAACCTCTCCGACAGTTCCCTTTCCACAGAGTCCTTGTCGGACAGTTTAGGAATAAGCACCCGGCATTTTTACCGCAAGCTGAAAACAATTACCGATATGACTCCCGCCGATATTATCCGGGAATACCGGTTGACGGTAGTGGAAAAACTTCTCACAACAACCAACATGTCCATAGATG
>JAVBSK010000293.1:0-6352 GCA_031556755.1 Bacteroidales bacterium
GGAGCTCCAAACATGGAAATGCCAGCGTCCACATCGCTTCCGTAACGGGAAGAAGCATCCAGGGACATCGTCGCCGAAAGGAAGTATTTTTTATTGTAATCGTAATCCACATTGAAATAATTGGATATGGATTTCGATGTATTATTGATACCGAAGACCGAGCGATAGTCTTTTCCCGAATCAACTTTTCTTTGTGTATTGGAGCCGGTATTGTGTGAAGTTACATAATCCGCCTCAAGGTTTCTGTAAATATATCTGATGCCATACATCGCTTTCAGGCTGTGCGATTTACCGAATATATTTTCATAAGACAAACGGGTATCATCATAGATGACTTCATGCCTCATCGCCTGACTGGCCGGCTGATTATAAGAATACCCTTTGTTGTCTATGTATTTCACCGGAGCGTAATCCATCGGACGGAAATACCTTTCGTTGTATTTATCCATGCTGTAATCAAACTGTGATCTCAGGGTCAAGCCGGGCATAAGGGTCAGTACCGGAGTCACTCCCACACTGAACCTGTATTTGGTCAATTTATTCAACGCGCTTTCTATCACTCCCGTCGGATTGGCGATTCCGAAAGCATCCAGGAAAGCATATCTTTTCGTCTTTTCTCCCGAAGCGGTATATTCATACGGACTCAGGAAAGGAGCTTTGATGATGCTTTGCCAGGTAGGAGAAGTGTAATTGTCCACGCCATCATCCAACAAGGTTCTGTCAACCTTGGAGAAATTGATATTCATAGCCATTTTGAGTATACTCGCCAGATTGGCATCTACATTGAAACGGGCGTTCAAGCGTTGGAAGTCGGTCGTTTTGACCACTCCATCGTTGCCGGTATAGCCCAGAGAGAAATAATACATAGCGCTCTCGTCTCCTCCATCCACGTTGACTAAATAGTTTTGAGTAAATCCTGTTTGATAAACTTCATCCGCCCAGTTGGTGTTGTTGTAATATGGACTGTTTTTAACATCACTGGGACTCCCCAGGAAAGATTTATCAAATGCGGCAGCCGCAAGGGAACCCATTGAATTCAACATATCACTGGCATAAATCCTGTAGTCATCTCCATCCATCATGGGTGTCAGTTCGGGAGTTTCCGTCATGCCGAAGAAAACATTCAGTGCGATTTTCGTCACCATCGATTTCGCCCGTTTCGTATTGATCAGAATCACACCGTTAGCCGCTTTGGCGCCATAAATGGAGGCGCCATCTTTCAATACTGTAATACTCTCAATGTCATTGACATCCATGAACTCCAACGGATTATTAAAATATCCTTTTTGAGCGGACTTGAAATCGTAAGCATTATTACAAACGACTCCGTCTACGACAAATAAAGGTTGAGCATTGACATTCAGAGAATTGAATCCTCTGATAAACATAGAGTTTCCGATTGCCGTCATTCCGGAACGGGTAATCGTTCTGACATCTCCCCCGACAAATTTCCGGAGAATTCCGTCCGCAGTAATATCTGTCACCTGTCCGATCTTTTCCGTGCTTTTCTGAGCTGAAGTAAGCGCTGAATTGTCGGTAACGTCACCGGATGGAGCAATCACATTCTTGAAATACTCCGGAAATCCGATCGGATACATATCAATGACGAGTCCAGTCTTTCCCTGCACGGGGAATTCCATTTTGTTGTAATCGAAAGCCGTGATGTGAAGCACTTCATCACCGGTCTGGAGTGTCAATTTAAATTGACCGTTTTCATCGGTAACCCCTGATATTTTTTTATCCGGGATAGAGATTTGAGCCGCATTAATGGGATTTTTCGTGTTTGCATCACGGATCACCCCTTCCACAATCACTTGTCCGTCTTCAGTTTCTTTCAGTTCGATTTTTCCGGCGCCGAAAGAAGGGTATGAGGATAATAAAAATATAGCTCCTGTAATTATATATTTTAATATACGAAATTTATTATTCATATGATTATTCTTTATTTTATATACATAAATAACTTGTCGACAAATGAGTATCACTCCAACACCGGTTCAAGGATAATGCAATCTATAGCCAGATTTCTGCTATACCTGTTTTGTCGTTCCTCAGTTGCAGTCGCCAGGTTTTCAACCCTCAGATATACGTTTATGTCCTCCTCTTTCAGGGAAGAAGATGTTTGTTCGAGTACATCGCAATATGGAAATACATAATTCTTCGCGACCAACATCTTGGTAATATCTTTTGTATTGGTTACATTCTGAGTCACCGGTAAAGAAATATCCTCTTTCTTTTTTCCATTTTCATCGATGTATGTCAAATAGAATGCGACTTTGTAGGGCCTTGCATCTGTGGTATCAATGGCGCAACCGGGAACAAAAACACAATAAATATTGTATTTCAAGCCCGACAAGGTATTGGGAACAGGAAACTTTACAGCTATTTTGGAAGTAATACTCGTAGGCAAACTACCTCCGATACGGGTATAACTATTATTCGAGAGCGAGAAGCCGGTTCCCAATCCGGAATAGGTGGACAACGTGCAGTTGAAATATTTACGTAAATCATAATAACTCAATTCACCCTCTATCCGTATCTCCCGCGTCCAACAATCCTGAGGTCTGTTCCGTAATTGTTCCGTTTTATAGGCCAGACCGTTACTCAGTTCATATCTTGTTCCACTCAGGATTTCATCCGGATTCCGGAGAATGGTTCCATCTGTAGATATCAATGTATCTCTGGCGCCAGGTAAAATTAAATCGTAAAAAAGGTAATCTTTCACTATCGCCCATTTGGTACGGGCAATCTGACGATCGATTCCGGAAGTTATCACCCCATCCTTATCTTTCGAGTCCAGGGATTTGTAATAGGGAAATAATTTCTGATAAGTTTCAGTCCAAGCCTGGTTGGTCGGCAACACGGCTGTCCGATAATAATTTTCCAGTTTGATATTTCCCAACTCATCCAGCATTCTGTTTCTTTCCACAAAAAAAGAATCAATAAAAACATTGCTCTCATCGTAACTCTGTATCGGATCAAACACCATCTTTGTCAATGAGTTGACGTAGTTCCTGAGCGAATCCAATCCTTCTTCTTCCTGTATGAATTCCCAGATATTGAACACATAAGGGACTTTTCCAGACAAGATATGAATCAAGCCGTTTTTTACGAGAATGTTGGCGTTAGCTATTTGCTGACCTCCATATAAAAATTTTCCGTCTTGTTTACGGAATATAATATACTTTGTATTGAAAGCAGAAACATATCTGTATCCATCTTCAATACTGGCTGTACTTTGGGAATAACTTGTCAGGTAATTTCCCACTTGCTTCTTCAGAGTCGATACATCCATTCCATCAACATCGATATTTCCGAGCGCTTCGTTTGTCGGAGCAAAGACGGTGAACATCTGCGCACGCGTCAATGTATCCGCATAACCGGATTTTTCTATCATTTTGACAAACTTACTCAAATCTTCCCTGGATTTCATATAATCAAGAAGGTTCAGTTCACTTCTTTCTCCGCTGTTTGTCTTATAATGTTCATCATATTCGTCATTACAAGAAAAGATTGTCAGTAAAGTAAAAAAGACCATTACCGGTATTATGATATATTTTTTCATCTTATTCATTTTTAATTAATCTGTAAAATCATTAGAAAGACCAAGACTCCTTGTCAGAGTCACAGGTCTCATCATCTCTCGTAATCGGAGTCTTTTTTATCATAGAACTTATTTTGAACCAACTCTTTATTAGCCTCCATTTCCCGTCTTGACACCGGCATGTACATGGCATCCATCACAACAGCGCCAAGCGGAGCGATCGCCGCATCCATTTTAACAGTTACATAGCGGTTCAACGAACTGACGGAACCTTCCCTGCGCGACAAACGAACAAGGTCGAACCAACGTTTTCCTTCAAATAAGAATTCACGTTGACGTTCACGCAGCACCAGTTTAGCTAATTCTTCTTTACTTCCGTAGTTCGACAGCACCAATTCCTCTCCCGGATTGGAACGGGAATAAACCGAGTTAACCAAAGCCAGGGCTTCAGCATCATTTCCTCCCATTTCAACCAAAGCCTCCGCCTTCATCAACATGACTTCCGGTAAGCGGTAAAGGATCCAGTTAAATGTTACCGAAGAAGGAGACATATAATACTGGTATTTTTTTGTCAATACATTTTCAACCGCATTAGCGCCTACATATTTGAATGGCCAAAAGATTCCTCCACCGGCATTTACATAGAAAGACTTCGCACGGATATCTTTCACAGACTCGTTGGTCTGATCTGGCAATTTGTAATTAAAAGGACTGGCTTGCCCCGTATATCCTATTTCAGGATCGTAAGCAAGTGCAGGGGGAAAGTAAAAATAGCCCAAAATATTAGAATATCCATATAATTCTTTCACAGCTTCATTCTTCAGGTTATCATCGTCAAACTGCAATTCGAATATCGACTCTGTAGAGTTTCCCCTGTAAAAAACCTGGGAAAGGAACAGAGTAGATTCTTTAACCAGTTCTAATTTGGAGTTGGCAAGTACATCATTACAAGTGCTTACACATTTTGGATAATCGCCTTTCCATAAATAGACATCCGCCAGGATTGCATTCAAAGCGCTTCTGGTGATCCGTCCCTTATCATAATTTACACTTCCGTAACTGTCTCTGATCAGGTTGTTTTTCTTTACATACTCCAAATCTGTGATGATTTTATCAATGATGACACTATCAGAACTTTGAGCTATCGAATAGTTTTGGCTGTCATCGACACTGGGAGTATCGATCCAGGGGACGTCCCTGAAAGCCCTGGTGAGATAGAAATAAGCAAGCGCACGGATAGTCATCGCTTCTCCTGTTACAAGTTCCAAATCCCTTTTTGTAAAATTATTGTCTTTCTCCATCACACCCGGAGCATAATACAAAAGAGTGTTACAATAGTTGATTACCGTATAAAACGAAGACCAGGAGGCATAGGCATTTCCATCATCCAGGTCTCCTATTAACATTTTAAATAAACCATATATCTCTTTATTATTGGGAAATCCCATAACAGGAATGATGTTATCGGAACGCAATTCTCCCCAGGCCATCATTCTCTCCATACTGGATCTTTCACACAAACCTTTGTAACAGGAAGCAAGAACAGCTTCCACATCCGACTCTTTAGACCAGAAATCATCCAATAGGATATCATCTTCGGGTTTCAACGTCAACCAATCGTCACATGCTGAAATTCCCAACAGCAGCAATGCCGATAAACCTAAAATTATTATATTATTTTTCATTTCTAATCTGTTTTAAAATCCTACTGAAACTCCCAATGTAAAGTCTTTTGTACGTGGCGTACTGCTGTTGTCGAAACTGATCCCTTTATTGTTGCCGAGCGTTCCGTATCCAACCTCCGGGTCGACTCCCGTATAGTTCGTCCATACGAACAAGTTATTGATTGTCAGATAAAATGACAATTTACTCAGTCCATAAGGCTTCAAAACTTTGGAAGGAAATGCGTAATCGAAAGTGAGGTATTTGAAACGAAGAAACGAACCGTCTTCCACATAGCGATCGCTTCCCAACCAGTTGTACCCGTAGCGATATAAAGCTCTTGGCATATCTGTTTCATCGCCATCCTGTCTCCAACGCCAGTTGACAGCGATACTTTGATTGTTATCCGTATACATATTTTCCGCATGCATCCGGGCGCTGTTGACCACCTTGTTTCCATAGCGGAAATTGAAGAACGCTCTGACTGCAAAGTTTTTGTAACGGAAATTGGGTCCGAATCCTCCGTTCAATATCGGATTGGAGTTCCCTAAGTAAACGATGTCTAACTGGTCGATACTTCCGTCATGGTTGATGTCTTCATAAATGGCGTCTCCTCCCCGGAAAACATGGCGTACGTCTCGATTGTAAGCAAAAAACATAGGTTTCGGTTTCCCGTTTTCATCCATAATGACATGTCCGGTAGCATCGGCTGCAAAAGGCGCTAACGGTTTTCCGTTTTCATCCATGAAACGGCCTTCTTCCGCCATCGCTTTTTCGTATTTATCATATTTATAAGTTCCCTTATAGCGGAAACCATAAATGGAACCAAAAGAGTTATTTTCCTGGATACGGGTCAGGTAAGTGCCATTTTTGAAATCATATTCTGTGTTATAACCTTCCAATAAAGATTGATTCAGGTTGACAATGGTGTTCTTATTATCCGAGAAATTCAGGGTGAAACCGACGGAAAAGTCTTTCGTTTTAATGAAATTATTCATTCTCAGGTAAATTTCCCATCCTTTGTTGTCCATCACACCTCCATTGATGTAGGGCAGTTTGTCATATCCGGAAATAGATGAAATATTGATGTCCTTGAACAACATATCTTCCGTTCTTTTGGTATAATAGTTGAAATCCACGGTATAA
>JAVBSK010000053.1:0-2584 GCA_031556755.1 Bacteroidales bacterium
ATATTTTTGCAAAAGTACATTATGTTTTTGATTTACACAAAAATAAGACGTTTCTGTAAATATAATGGTGATCATATTTACAGAAAGACTTGCATATTTCAATTCTTTTTGCGAGTATTGCAGTCAGAATGAAAAAGATTCCCTATATCTTAATATTCTACAACAACAGATACTAACGTAAATCTCATCTTCAAGTTTCAAAACAATGAATCAAAAAAAAATAAGTGTATTCGTTCTTACATTACTGATTTTTTTTCTTTCTTCAAGCAATATTTGTGCCGTAAATAACGACAAGAATATGTTCTCTATCGACCAACCCGATTACAATCAAAGCCCATATACGGGAATGACCCGCAAACACTGGATGGATGCGGCGCTTTATCTGTTAGACGGCGCTTTCTCGTACATTCACACGCTCAACGATCCGATGAAATTTCCCAAACAACCGGGCGTTAGTTATCCGAAAGACGAGAAATGGAACAATACGGAGAACCTGGAGGGTCTCTGCCGAACCATGTTCGTCGCCATCCCGCTCCTGAAAGAAAACCCTTCGCTGGAGCTCAACGGCATCAAAGTAGGTGATTATTACCGTCAGCAGTTGCGCAACATGATGGATGCCGAGAGCAATAGCTACATCAAACGCCGGACAGGCGGAGCAAGTCAGATCCTGGTGGAATTCGGAGGATTGGCCGTTTCTCTTACCGCCATGCCCGAGATACTTTGGGAACCGCTCGACAAACAGGAAAAAGATTCTTTAGCTGCATTAATGTTGAGTTACGGAAATGGACCTACAATCGGTTCCAACTGGCGTTTTTTCAACATTTTCGTTATGTCCTTCTTCAAAGACCAGGGTTATGAAATCAACGATAAACATTTGCAGGAACTGATTCAACTTTCGCTTCGTCAGTATCGGGGCTATGGTTGGTACAATGACAGCCCAGCCTACGATTATTACAGCATGTGGGCATTCCAGATGTACGGGATGCTTTGGGCGCACTATTACGGAGAAAAATTCAATTCCAAAGCAGGGAGAGAATTCACCGGTAATTTTCATGACCTGGTTCCTAACTATCCGTACCTGTTCAATAAAGAAGGGAAAATGCTTATGTACGGACGCAGTATGTGCTACCGTACGGCATCGATTGTTCCTTTCCCGTTGATGGGTTGGCTGAACGATCCATCGATCAACTATGGATGGATGCGTCGCATTGCATCCGGAACCATGCTACAATTCCTGCAACATCCGGAAATGATGAAAGACCAGGTTCCTACGCTTGGGTTCTACGGACCTTTTGAGCCTGCCGTTCAGATTTATACTTGCCGGGGAAGTGTGTATTGGATGGGGAAAGCTTTCCTGGGCTTGTTGGTTCCCGCCGACAATCCATTCTGGACGGAAACAGAAAACGAAGGAGCCTGGAAGAATGAGTTTCAGACAGGTCAGGTATATAATAAATTCATGGCTGGTTCCAATATCCTGGTCACTGATTATCCCAATAGCGGAGCTTCCGAAATACGTGCGTGGTGTCATGAAACGGTAGCAAAAGACTGGCAGAAATTCCGTTCCACTGAGAACTATAACAAATTGGCCTACAACAGTGAATTTCCGTGGATGGCTGATGGGAACAATGGAGAAGTATCGATGAATTATGCTGTCAAAAACAAGAATAATAAATGGGAAGTGTTACGCCTTTATACTTTTCAAAAATTCGAAGACGGGATTTATTACCGGGATGCTGTATTAGAGACTGACACCAACATCGCTTTCCACCTGGCGGACATACCTCTTCCCAACGGTATTCTTCGTGTAGACAAGGTGAAAAGCCACCGGTCAATTGATCTGCGTCTGGGACATTATTCACTCCCGCAAATAGAAACTCCTGTCTCTAAGAAACAAACCAAGACCAATCATGGAAATGCATACATCATCGACAACGAAAAATACCAGATTGCAATGATTACACTGGAAGGTTTTGGTAACATGGAGTTTGTCCATACTTCAGGATTACATCCGGAAAGTAAAAATTGTACCGTTATCAATGCGACCGATCATCTCTCCAACGAGAAAATATACATCAGCCTGATGCTCTGGAAAAAAGGGAAAGAAGCATTCACAAAAGAAGAATTATCTCCTATTAAGAAATATAAGATTAATGTAAACCGTCAATCCATAGATATTCTTTTTAAGGACGGAAGTAAGAAGACCGTGACTCTTTAGAATATTGAAAATTCGAAATTGGCTATTTCCAAACGTTGTTTCGTAATTGTTTGATGTTCTATTCCATAAGTATATCGTAACAATTAAATTATATTTAATGGATATTTTCAATTTGGATAAACCGCAAAGCAGTTATATTTCAATAGTGAACGTAGCGTAAAGGTCACCCCATTTCTTCTTTCAAATATAAACATTTTTTCCAACTGAAAATTTTAAAAGCTTTCTAAGACATATGCAAGAGAAATATTCTTCACATCAGAGTAGTTTGAAAAGAATAACATCCTAATTGAAACTTAAAATCTATTGATGAAAAATGGAGATAAAAGAATATCTTTGCAGCGTAAATTTAAACAGTTTTTAAACTATGAT
>JAVBSK010000227.1:0-8513 GCA_031556755.1 Bacteroidales bacterium
GTGTTCCATCTTCGCTGACAGAAGCGATGGAAGGGTTTGAACTTTCCCAGTACAAAGTCTGATTGGTTGCATTTTGGGGAAGAATCGTCGCATTGAGTTTTACGGAGGCTCCGATAGCACACTCGACAGGATTGATTGTAATGCTCTTCACAGCTATTGCTCCGGATTGATAATGCAACATACCATTGTAAGTCGCCGGTAGATTTTCCGTATATAAACCGACACTCGCTTTTCCCCAATTGCCTTCAACTTTGGCGACATAAGCATCATCTACAAATAGATGTAAACCATCTGATTCCCGACGGCAGCGAAGAAAATATCCTGAGGATGCTTCTTCATCAAAATAAGCGGAGAAAGTTCTGGAAGCTTTGCCCGAATTATTAGTTACATCAATCCGGATAGCTGTCGTTTTCACGGCAGGAAAACTGAAATGGTTCATATATGAGAAGCGTAATTCTCCTTCCAATTGAGTGTTTAATAAAACCCACGATCCGTTTTGCTGCGCGTAGAATTGTACGGTTTTCGGCAAATCGAATGTTTGGTTCAGATAAGGATAATTACCCTCAAACCACAAGATGTCTATTCCCGAAATAAGCGATTCGTTCCTGAAATCATATCTATAGGATGTAGTGGGATAAGTATCATAGGTATAATAGCGGAGAATTTTCTTCTTCAGTGATACGGATTGAGCTGTTATGGGAGAACCGTTTTCTTTTCCTTCTATATCCAGCGTTTTCGTCGCGTAATTCACGGTTGCGCGAACATAGTTCTGATCATCGATATACAGGGGATAATATCCCGCTTTTCCGGAAGAAGGAAGTTGAGCATGCTTCATATATGTCGAGAATTCATAATTCCAAGCCGGATCGCCTTTGAATGTTGCAGAAGCCCCAGTAGGAGTTGATTGCATCAACCCATTATCGGACACATTCCAGGTTCCCGATGCGTTTTTCCATCCGCTGATATGTTGATCGTATTCATCCCAGCCGGTGGTATATTGAATCGCGTCAAAAGAAACCTGATCCGAAGAAGCGATAAGTCCTACCGTGCCTTTACCATCGAATGAAGTGATAATGTCCCCGTCTAAGGTTAGCGTAAAATAATCTAATTCTACCCTGAAACGATTGTCATTTTTATAAACCGTCAGTGTATGCCAAGGCTCGTCATAAGCAGATACCAATGAGTTGTTTTCTATAAAAGCGAATTTTTCGGGTAAGTTTGCCGTTGTTTCCGAAATAGTTCCGTTGATGTTTTTTTCAAGCTTCCAGGTCTTATCCCGTTTGATAGATATCTTTAACCAATTTTGTTCATCCTGATAGAATGCATATACTCCGGCGTGACCATCGGCGGCTTTGATACGGAACGGAACTTCAAAACGATAATTGGTTTCAGATTCTTTGCGGAATACCAGTTCTCCTCCGGTTGGAGTGGTGGGGTAGAGTATACCTCCCGAAATTCGCCATGTGGAGTTGTTTAAAAACCGGTAAGGATAATAAAATGCATAATCGCAGTATGTTATAAAAGTTGGCATCGCAGGTTTAGGACGATAACCGGAAGAGTTTTTAACCGTACTGGTTTCTACAACTACTTCTTTATCGTAAAAATGAATCCGGTCAATTCCTTGTTGCTGGCTTGCGTTGAAGTAAGCCATGTACATCATCCAACTTTCGAAACCATTCGGACCTACCACAAAATTCGGTTGTGCAGGACAAATCACGATGTCTTCCATGTCTTTGTCTCCCGTATCATACAATCCGAAATCGATAAACTGGTGGCAAGCGGTGTCGGAACAGGGACTGGTAGCCTCTACGGCAATGATATTTTCTCCTTTAACAAACAATGACGGATCGAGTTGCATCGCACTGTATGTTTGATTGAGGGTATTGATACTGATTTTATTTCCGTTGATGTAGAAATTAGCATTGGCGTAAGCCCAATGTTTCAGCGCTATTTTCGCAGGAACTTCATCTAATGTAAATTTTCTCCGGATGTAAATATTAGGGGTAGTCCACGCGGTTTTCCGGGCTCTTACTTTGGCGTTTGTCGCTTGTGTAGGAGAGTAAAGATCGTATTCTTGTCGTCCGTAACCTCCCTGAGCGGTTGTCCATGAAGTATCGTCGAAGTTAAGATCCGTCCAGTTTGCTCCCGGGGTCATCGTCGTTTTATATTTGGAAGTCCAGCCTCCGTGTTCCGCCGTATGTATAATCACTTTGTAATCGATCAGGTGTTGTTCGGTATTACGCGCCAAGATCGGATGAGGATATTTTTTCGAGTTATTGAAGTTCATTACTCCGTCGCTTTCGGCAACTCCGACTTCATACATTCCGGAACGGCATCCCATCCGGTTTACCGCGAAAGACAGATAATATCTTCCCCGGTGCTTGAACAGTTCAGGTCCTTCAAAATTGTGATGACTGACACTGGTAGGATGTCCCGGTTGATGTGTAAGTTGCACACTTCCGATCGTGATGTCTTTACGTACAAAGGGAGAATTCATCTTCATAGTCCATAATTCGGGACCGTTGATATTGGATGCGGCGCCTGTCAAAGGATGCGGGTCTGCCGGATTTCTTTTCTTCACCCAGAAAAAATCACCGTTCTCGTCCTGGAATACCTGTACGTCAATTCCGTAATCGTCGAAAGGTTCGTTGATCGAGTTTTCTTTGTACGGACCGAGCGGTGTAGCCGAAAAAGCATGACCGATACCATTCCAATAGGCGTGAAAAACCCCGTTACGGTATGCAATATCGCCAGCCTGCACTTCTTTATAGGTACTTGCTTGTGTCCATTTCGGGTCATTCAACCAAAGCGCCTTGTCGGTGGTTATTGCTTGTACTCCATCTCCCCAGCTTACTAAGTTTTTTGAGGGGTAGAATTTTCCCTTGGTTCCGGCTCCCATGGCATAATAATAGCCCATAAACCGTTCTACGCAACCATCCCGTAATCCGAGTATTACCGGATTGCAGAGCCTGTCTGCTTGTGGTTGGGAAAATAGTGTTCCCGGACAAGTGGAAATACATATTAATAGGCTACAAAAGAGAGCTCTGTATTTATTTTTCATGATATTTGGGTTTATCTGTTTTTTGTTTATTCTGAGAACTTTTTACAGTGACCACGGGTCACTGCTTACTAAGAGAAGAGGCTGTCTCAAAAGTACGAAATTTTCGTCATTTCGACTGAAAGGAGAATTGAAAATCAGCGGAGCTAAATCTTATGATTTTCAACTCTTGTTATGAGATTTCTCGCTACGCTCGAAATGACGGCAAGAATAGCTTCTACTCCTTTATTATCTTCTGACAACTTAGCCCGGATGCGCTTTTTACTTCCATAATATACATTCCGGAAGGAAAACTTTTCATATTGATCGGTTCTATATCTTGTTGCGCATACATCAGACTTCCTGTTTGGTTATAAATCCGGATACTATCAATATGCTCGTCCGTCTGAATGAATAACATATCCTTTACCGGATTGGGATAAACGGTATAATCCTGATTTGCTTTCGTCGTTTTGATGCCTGTATCCGAACCCGGAGGGAGTTTTACCACGAGATTATCGTAACGAGCCTGACAGTCATGAGAACGGAAACCTACTTTTCCGGAGATAATAGGATCCGGATCGGTATAATTAATTTTAGGCATAGTCATATCGTCGACATATACTTTGATATTCGCTCCATTGGTGACCACTCTGACATGGTAGCTTCTATTGAGAGAATTGGAACCCGGACAGGTAGCCAAAGAGGTCCAACTATAATTGTGTTTTCCTAAAGTTATTCTTTCGGTTCCGATTCCGACAAAATATCCCTCAAAGAAATCGGTGCCTAATTGCGAATTGTTGTTTTCTCCTCCATTCGACGGATTGTTTACCCTGAAAATAAGTCCGGCATTCATACCTCTTAAATAGGTTATATTGCAATCGATCATATAATCTGTCCATCCGGTATATCCCAACGCGCGTTTACCATAACCGTTTATATTTGCCGCTCCATCAACGACTGACCAGCCACCGTCGGTATAGTTCCAACTACTTCCGAATTTAGTATCAAATGTATCAGTAATCGTTACCGGATCGTTATTTCCCTCTTTGAATTGCATTTCGTATAATTCAAATTCGCCCTGAACGGCTTCTATTCTTAGTGTTTGATAACCGGCTGTCAGGTTAAGACCTTTGATCGTATATGTTTGAAATGCACTGCCTGTCACCGGAAGTGTAATAGCGCCGGTCAAATCTGTATCGCCCTGATATATTTTTATTTGAGAAGATGCGTCAGCTGTTGAATATCTGATACCTACATTATACACACCTGTCGATTTCACATTCACATTATATTTGCACCATTCCCCGGCTTGGAAAGAAGTAATATTAAATCCTCCGCTGCTGTTTTTGTTTACATCCACATCTTCTTTCCTGGAGTACTGGTCGCCTGAGTTTCCTGTATTTCCATTTGTGAGGTCGTGATATCCTGCTCCTTCTCCTCCTGTATTGTAATGAACAGCCTGAATATAGCCCGGTATGGGTTTGTAAACATCAAAAACGCCAGACCCATTTACTTTATCACTGATGGCGATATAAGAAAAATGTCCTTCACAATTGCGGGTGATATAACCTATTTTTCCTCCGTCCAAATTACTTGTTAAAGTAGCTTTGAATAATCCGTCTACAAAGAATTTATAATTTGCATTGCTTTTTTCAATCCGGATACTGTGCCAGACAGCAGGGTTGAAATCTGAAGATAAATTATATTTCTGAGAAGTTCCCCATACATTATTTATCAAAAAATTAATTTCCACCTGATTGGTAGTGCTATTCAATAACACAACTCCATAGTTTTGCTCATTGGTATAACTGAAAATAGCGCCCAATTTCGGGTCGTTTCCGCTTTGCGTTCCTTTCTTAACAGTAAATTCAGCAGTATAATCGGATGCGGATAAAGTTGTAAAGACAGCTTTGTATTCGGCATCTGTTTGAGTCTGAGACATCAGCTCTTTATTAACAATATTCCAGTTACCGCCATTAGGCATGGTCCATTCCGCGCCGATATTATCTCTTTCAAAAAAGTCGGAGGTCGCGGATTCGGGATTTTGTTGAGCCCAGTTAGTAGCTCCTAACATCAACATCTTATCTCCGTTCCATGCCATACGATCGTAGTTGAAATGTCTGTTTGGGGGTGATGCGCTTCTGTCCAAATTATGGTAGGTGAAATAATAAGTATCCAGATCAGGTCCGATAAAAGCGGTTCCATGTCCTAATCCGAAAAAACTTCCTTCGGTTTTTATCAGTACCGGATTTTGCGCCTTTTGCGGAGTATAAGTGCTGATCGGTCCTACTGTATTCGTAGCATAATCCACTCTGTATCCATTAGAATACACATGATTACCCGTATACATTAAATAATAAATTCCATTTCTTTTGAAAACACAGGGCGCTTCCGTCCATTGTCCCGCCATCTGTGCATTCAGGTTGAGGCTCGATCCGAATGTAGTTGGAGTAGCCATTGCACATCCCATAATACCGGCGCTATTGGCATGATAAAAATACCATTTGGCATCGTCATCAATAAAGAGAGAACCATCAATTGATTTTCCCAAATTCCCGGTTACAGGGGTGAAAGGTCCTTTCGGACTATTACTGGTCAATATATAGTGACCGTTGCCTGCCGGAGAAGCAACCATATAAAAAGTCCCATTCCAATATACCACTTCCGGTGCATACGGGTTATTGGTGGTCATATTAGAGCAACATACGACTGCTTTCGTCCAGGTAACCAAATCTTTTGAAGACCAGCATAAAACTTCCTGATTCCGGCTACTTGAATATAAGTAGTAAGTCCCTCTGAACTTAAATATATAAGGGTCGCCTATACCCATCTCTGCTTGTCCGGAAAGATTCATCGGATTTTGCCATGCGTATACGGAAAAAAATGAAGTAAAGATTGTCATTATGACAACTAAAAGTCCTTTTTTAATGGTTTTCATGTTTATAATTATAAATTTAATTTTTACTATTAATCGAGGATGTCTCAAATGGAATTTGTACCGTCATTTCGAGCGTAGCGAGAAATCTAAATCTTTATTTCACGTCTTGTGTCACATGTAAGATTTAGCTCCGCTGATTTTCAATTCTCCTTTCAGTCGAAATGATGAAAATTTCGGACTTTTGAGACAGCCTCATTTTTGAACCTGTTGATGGAATTAAGCAAGTGCATGCTTGACTCTCCCAAATAGGGAAAACGGGAAACGAAACTAAATGCAAACTTAAAGGAATTATATATTATTCAGGTGTATAATTGTTCTGAATATAGGTAAAAATGTTTTTATAGTTTTAACAATAAACATGTATCAATGCAAAAACGGACATAAGTAACAAGATAATAGCACAAACCATACACACAACCCGGTATCTCTGTATATTCTTCTCTGTTCTATGATAGTAAGCTATTCTTCCAAAATAAGAAAAAGCTATAACAAGAGGTATAGTTACAAAGAAAATACGATAAGGCTTTTCTGTAAAATAAAAAATTAGATCATTCATAATGTTACTCTAAAGTATTTTTATTCTTTTCTATTTTTGAAAATCATTATACTAAACAGCTTGTTAATGACAGTATTTATTGTTGCTTTACCCATTCATAAACAGGATCAATACCTTTCTTAAAATCAAAAAAAGTCATTTCTATTTTGACATCAGGCGTAATAGTATTCACATCTTCATCTGTTACTTTGAAATATTTAGTGGAATAATCAACCAACAATTTAGAATCTGGAAGACGAAAATCCTTCACTTCGCCAAAAGCATTTGGCTTACCGGATGTTTCTTCTCCTACAAATACAGCATTGGTCAACCGTCTGAAGTCCATCGTATTTAATATTGCAGAAGAAAATGTCGCTCTACCTAAAATCACATACGTTTTAATTTGAGGGTTTATTTCTAGAAATTTTGCTAGTTTTTCTATGAACATAGTGGCTAATACAGAAACTCCTCCTCCATTATATCTCATATCAAATACAATCTTATCAACAGGCGTATTTTCTAACGTATTAAATGCTTTTCCCCAAAAATCCAGAATTGAAGGCATAGACTCTGCTGTTTCTTTACTCCAATATCCTAATTCTGCATATTTTAATGCAATCTCTTTACCCATACATTGATTGTACAAAATGTAATATATCTTTTCGTCAGGGAAGTAAAAATCCGTAAATAGGAGATTTTTATTTTTGGTACTGAAAGCGAGAGAATCAGGCTTAAAGGAAACTGTGTTATTCTGATTCATTGTTGATGGTTTCAATATATAGGTATGACTTTGATTTGTCTCTGTTTTCAAATTAAGTTCAACCTGTTCTTTATCTGTAAAACCAAAATATTCCAAAATTTGAAGAGAGGGTATTAACTCTGGGATTTTCGTCTTCACTATCGCCTGATTATCAATGGTAATCAATGTGCTCAAACTGTCTATTATGGTTGCTATCGGAAAATTATTAATTGATAACAGTTGATTGCCTAATATTTTTTCATTTTCCTGGGTTGTATGTAATATATAAAGTCCGTCACTCACCCATAATAACTGAATTGGAAGCATTTGATCTGTATTCAACATTTTCTTGAAATACAACATTGTATGAGAATCTCCAAATTTTGCAATTAATTGTTGTGTTCTTAGTGCAACTTGAAAATCAGTCAAACTCTGACGTTCCTGCTTAATTGCATTTATACCTGATAGAAAATCATCTTTACTGTTTATAGTGAAGAAATTGTAATGTTTCTCGGATAACTCTTTCCCTAAATAGTCTAAATCAGCATCCCAATTAATTTTTTCATTTTGAGAATACATTGTCAAAAACGAGATAACTCCTAGTGCTAATAAGCTAATTTTCTTCATGCAACTTCATTGAATTGTTAAATCTTATTTCGTCGGATAAACTACTGATAAATTGCTCAGAACGAGTCCGGGTTCGGCAAAATAAATACGTACAGTAACATTTTTATCAGTATCACTTTTATAAAGTGTTTCACCTAATGTGTACCCCCGGTGTACATCCACCAACCAGCGCTTATTTTCGCCATACGCGTCTCCTCCGCCCAATCCGTTTCCAATGGTTACAAAAGCAGGCGCGCTTCCATCAATCGAAATCGCATAACGCAATCCTTTTCCGTTATACAGAGGGAAAGAAGGGAAACATTTCACCTGAATGTTGTTTTCTCCTTTAACAACAGGTAGACGGTATTCTACGTAAGGTGCGGAAGTAATATTACCCACGCTGTAAACCGTCATATCTAACGGACGCACAGTGAGTGACGCTTTCCCGACTCCAAGATCTGGAATGGTAGCGATCGTTTTCCCTTTGTTATTTTTTTCGGTATACGTTGTAATTTCAAAATTGCGGATAGAATCTTGCGGTGTGGGCGCTATTCCTCTTTGGGCTATTTTCTCTTCATTAATGACCACCGGATCGAAGAAGTATTTTATTTTACGTGGTGCATAGTCCATCATTCCATCCCATTTTCATCCGGCA
>JAVBSK010000181.1:0-2602 GCA_031556755.1 Bacteroidales bacterium
ATGTTCCATACAGATTTTCAAAATATCCGTCCCTGGCATTTCGACTCACCCAATTTATATACCATGCAAGTAGATGTATTGGAGCATGGAGATGAAAGAAAAATACTGGATCGTTTTACTACCCGTTTCGGTTTCCGGAAATTAGAAATCAAAGGACATCAATTATATCTGAATGAAGAAGCTGTACGTTTGCCTGGTATCGAATACATGCCCGGAAGTTATCCTGCTTTCGGAATGGCTGAACCGGTGGAAGTACTTTCCAAAGCTGTGGAACTGATGAAAGAACTGAATTGCGTAATCACACGCTTTCACTGGCAGCAAGATGCCCGTATATTGGATTTGATGGATGAAAAAGGAATCTTAGTACAACAAGAAATTCCTTGGTGGCAAGCGCCAGGAAATCTGACTCCTGAATTGGAATCGATGGCTAAACAACAAATCGATGACATGATAATGCGGGATTTCAATCGCCCTTCCATGTTTTCCTGGGGTGTCAGCAATGAAGTGTTTCACAATACAGACAAAGACGTATACAGACGTCTTATTAAACATGCTAAATCCTGGAATACCGGTTGTTTTGTAACTGTAATTTCCAATGAAATTTTCGACCGGCTGGAAAATGACGAATCACTGTTAGCGGATATTCCCACCTGGAATGATTATGTGGGAACCTGGCATGGAAAAGTACGTGAAGAAACACCAGACAAACTGAAACTGATCAATGAAAGAGCTCTATGCGGAAGACCCTTGCTGATTACGGAACACGGACTCTGTGAACCTCGATTTGTCGGCGCTGACTCCAGACGAATTGTGGAGATGACCTATCACTACGATCAATGGGCGAAAAATAATTATATCTTAGGATGTATTTACTTTTCCCTGAATGACTACCGTACCCATCGGGGTGAATCGGGGAAAGGCCGTTACCAACAAAGAGTACATGGTTTAACAGACCTCTGGTTCGGAAAGAAACCCTCATTCGATGTATATGCAGGATTGGCCTCGCCCGTATTTTTTGAATATGTACAACAAACAGCCAAAGGTACCGAAGCCGAAATTTCCATTGCCGTCAAGACAGATTTACCATGTTATACGCTTTATGACTATAAACTGATCTGGAAAACCGGAGACGGCGATCAGAAAGAAATCGTGTTGCCGGTCTTAAAACCTGGAGATAAATATAAATGTACAATTGATAAAATCAATCCGGAAGAAAAACCGATCGTCTATGTTGTCCGTCCCACAGGATATACCGTTACGGAATATTGATTTTAAACCAGGATAAACTGTTTAAAAACAAATATACAATATGCTAAAATGAATAATTTAATTGATTTATCTATGTCAAAAAAAGGAATCATAGTCGTATTTTTGTTGATATTTACCGGATGGAAATGTCTCGGAGAAGAAATTCTTACGGCAAAAAAAATACAGAAACAAACGTTCTTGTATGCAATCAAAAAAGACTCCCTGTTTTTGGATAAATATGAAATAAAAAATGAAGAACAAGGGCGTCCCTGTGTTATATTTCTTTTCGGAGGAAGTTTCCGTGGAGGAAAAAGAGATGATAAATCTTATACGGATTACTTTCATTTTTTAGCAAAAAAAGGATTCGTCGTCATCTCGTCGGATTATCGCTTAGGTTTGAAAAATATAAACGGGAAACAGGTTCCGGAAATTGTCCAATCATTGGAAAACGCCATTGCTATTGCCGTGGAAGACTTGTATGATGTAACCCATCTGATTATAGATAAAGCCGTCGAATGGAAAATAGATCCCCGTCAAATTATTATATCTGGCTCAAGCGCCGGAGCGATTACTGTTTTGCAAGCCGAATACGAACGTCAAAAAGAAAATATCTCATCATTAAAAAAATTACCCTCCGGTTTTCAATACGCCGGAGTAATCGCTTTTGCTGGAGCTATCTTGCAGCAGGATAGCGATTTAATTTTCTCTCCCACAACCGCCCCTGTCCTACTCTTTCACGGAGATGCAGACGCTTCCGTCCCATACGGACGACTTTCTTTTGGAAACGGAGGTTTTTATGGATCTGATTATATCGCTCAAAAATTACAAAAAACGCAAACTCCATATTGTATCTACCGCATAATAGGCGCTGGACATGAAATTTCAACTTCTCCCATGCGTGAGAATCTTCCTGAGATTGAACGTTTTTTAGAAAAAATGGTGTTAAAAAACACACACTTAATGTTAGATGTTCAATTGGAAACCATCGGAAAATCAAAAAAACAAAAACCTCAGGGAATCGAAGATTTTATACGTTCCAATTTTAAATAATTTCTAATAATATATAAGTATGAAGATAAAATCCATCATTCTTTTATTTACGCTTGCTTTTTTACATGTTACCACTATCTTCTCTCAACATGAATATTATTTTTTCTCCAAGCAGGATATTGCCAATATACAAGTTTCCGCCCAGACGGAATGGGGAAAAAATATCATAGAAGATTTACAGAAAACAGTATTGGAAAGAAGAGAACATTCCCTGCGGGTTCCTTTGTTGGAAGGAGGACATTTGCATGATTATTTTTGTCCTGTTCACAACGTTTCTTTTACTTTTAAATGGGATAAACCCCAT
>JAVBSK010000377.1:0-2961 GCA_031556755.1 Bacteroidales bacterium
ATGTTCAGATCGCCCAGAAGGAAACCAAACTGAGTGAAGAAAAGGAAAAATTGCAAAAAGCCTTTAATTTGCCGAAATTATCAACGGGATATACAAGCGAACGGATTTCAGGTACGACTTTACAAGGCCTTACGGTTGGAGTTTCTGTCCCCTTATGGGAAAATAAAAATACGGTCAAATATCAAAAAAGGACGACTCTGGCGCTTAAAATGCAATACCAGGATGTTCTGACACAGAACAGGAATGAGTTAAAAAGACAGTATGATAAGTCATTTGCGTTGTCTCGTTTATTACAGGATTACTCCATTTTACAGAATGATGACCATCGGGCATTACTTGAAAAATCGTTTCTGGCGGGACAACTGACTCTAACCGGCTATATATTAGAACTGTCGGCTTATTATGAAACAGTAGACCAATATTTTTCATTGGAACGGGATTACCGGTTGGCAGTCGCGGAACTTCAACATGTTGAAGAGTCCTGATTCTGGATTTATTTAGGTTCGCTCCGTTTATATTTTTATCTGGTTTCAAAATATTATATTACTTTTACTGTTCGATAAAATGAACCGAAGCATGAATCAAAGTCTATGAGAATAAAAGTCATGCAAGTTTCAAAGATCTAAAAAATAATAACTATCAGATGAATAAAGTATGAGTAAGAAAAAAATAAAAGGAGCGGTTTCTTCCAAACGCGTAAAAAAACAGGAAATGATCAGGAGAGTAGTGGATTTGTTCAATAAGTATCCGAAAGAATTGATGAATTACAAGCAGGTGAGCGCCGAAATAGGGGTTACTTCGCAAGTCAATAAATTGATGGTTCTGGAAATATTGACGACATTACAGGCCGATGATTTCTTGATTGAAGAAGATCGGGGTAAATATCGGTTGAACGGTTTGGGAAGTATTGCCTGCGGAAATTTTGAACGTCGTTCAAACGGGAAAAACTCATTCATTCCCGAGGATGGCGGAAATCCTATCTTTGTCGCCGAACGTAACTCTATGCACGCCATGAACGGAGATCGCGTGAAAGTACAAATCCTGGCCAAAAGGAAAGGCCGCGATCCGGAAGCGGAAGTCATAGAGATACTGGAACGTTCCCAGCATGTTTTTGTCGGTGTATTGGAAGTACAGAAGAATTATGCTTTTCTATTGGTTGACAGTAAAATTTTAGCCAATGATATTTTTATCCCGAAAGATAAACTGAAAGGAGGAATCAGTGGGCAAAAAGCAGTCGTTAAGATATTGGAATGGCCGGATAGATCCAAAAATCCGGTAGGAGAAGTTGTTGATGTATTGGGAGATGCCGGAAATAACAATACGGAGATGCATGCCATTTTAGCGGAATATGGATTGCCGTATAAATATCCGGTCAAGGTGGAGGCGGCTGCCGATAAGATAGCAGATGTGATATCCCTGGAAGAAATTGAGCGCCGGGAAGATTTCAGGAATAGAACAACTTTTACGATAGACCCTAAAGATGCCAAAGATTTTGATGATGCATTATCTGTTCAAAAATTAAGCAATGGTTTGTGGGAAGTGGGTGTACATATTGCCGATGTGACGCATTATGTGAAATCCGGAGATGTGATTGACAAGGAGGCGTTCAAAAGAGCCACTTCGGTTTATCTGGTCGACAGAACTATTCCCATGTTGCCGGAACGTCTCTGTAACCAGATTTGCTCCTTGCGTCCGAATGAGGATAAACTGTGTTTTTCGGCCGTTTTTGAGTTGAATGATGAAGCGGAAGTGAAAAACCACCGCATAGTAAGGACGGTCATCAATTCCGACAGAAGATTTACCTATGAAGAGGCTCAGGATATCATTGAAACCGGAGACGGTGATTTCAGAAATGAAGTACTGATCCTGGATAAACTGGCCAGAAAATTGAGAAATAAACGCTTCAAATCGGGAGCTATCAATTTCGACAGGTTCGAAGTTAAATTCGATATCGATGAAAACGGAAAACCCCTGAGGGTATATTTCAAGGAATCCGAAGATTCCAATAAACTGATAGAGGAATTTATGTTACTGGCCAATAAGGTAGTTGCCGAATCGATAGGTAAGACCCCTAAAAACAAGGCGGCCAAGACATTTGTATATCGTATCCATGATTTGCCGGATCCTGAAAAAATGGAAAACTTTGCAACTTTCATCCGCCGTTTCGGATACAAAATGAAAACAACAGGAACAAAATCAGACGTTTCTAAAAGTATCAATCATTTGTTGGATGATGCACAAGGAAAGAAAGAACAAAACCTGGTGGAAACATTAGCCATCCGGGCTATGGCCAAAGCCAAATATTCGGTACATAATGTCGGTCATTACGGACTCGCATTTGACTACTATACTCACTTTACTTCGCCCATCCGTCGTTATCCGGATATGATGGTTCACAGGCTGTTGGAGCGATATCTCTCTGCCGGAAGATCCGTCCAGGAAGCTAAAACGGAAGAAGAATGTAAACATTGTTCTGATATGGAAAATGTCGCAGCTAATGCGGAACGCGCTTCCATTAAATACAAACAGGTTGAATTTATGTCCGGTAAGTTAGGAATGATATTCGATGGAGTAGTCTCCGGAGTTACGGAGTGGGGCTTGTATGTGGAATTGAATGAAAACAAATGCGAAGGTCTGATCCCTGTCCGCGATCTGGATGATGACTATTACGAATTCGATGATAAGAACTATTGTCTGACAGGAAGACGGAATAAACGGCGGTATAGCCTGGGCGATCCGATCACTATCAAGGTCGTTCACGCAAACCTGGAAAGGAAACAACTGGACTTTGCATTGGTCGAGTAGGAGAAATAGTATGGAAGAGGGGAATATGATTGATTTTAGAGGAATAAAATTTTTTATTGTCAAAAAAAATCCATACCTTCGCGCCCGCTAATGCAAAATAATATAATCTAAAAAAATTAAAAATGGCAACTAAAATCAGATTGCAAAGACATGGTC
>JAVBSK010000062.1:0-8511 GCA_031556755.1 Bacteroidales bacterium
AGGTCCCCTTTTTTGCAGATGATGCGATTCCATACACCATGAAGGAATCCGAATCCGTATCCGGTCAGTTGTATGATGGATGAGATTATGGATAAATATCCTATATAGAGGCTTTTGTTTCGAATGGAAGCATCTATGAAAATAATAAGGCAAAAGAATAATATTGGTAATAGACTGTAGGCGCAGAAAAATGAACCCAGTATAAATATAAGTAGGAAAGTGCTAAACAAGGCGGGGAGCAGATGTACTAATTTCAGAGAATCCGGATATTTTTTATACAGATTGATACGAGCCAGCCCCGAATTATATACCTGTTTGAAGAATTTCCGGAAGTCAGGTCTTCTTTTATGATAGACATAAGCAGAAGGAAATAATGCAACTCTATAACCTGCCTGATAGATCCGTATGCTGAAATCAATATCTTCTCCGAAACGCATATCCGCGAATCCGTTCAATGCTTCATACACCTCTTTCCTGATTCCCATATTGAAGCTGCGGGGAAAGAATTTATCCAGTTTCTTTTTCCCTCCGCGAATGCCGCCCGTGGTAAAAAAAGAGGTCATCGCATAATTGATGGATTTTTGTATGGGAGTAAAAGAATTCAAGGCTTTATCCGGCCCTCCGAATGCATCGGCAGAATTAAGAGATAACTCTTTTTGTATGGATGCAATATAATTTTCCGGAACGATGCAATCCGAATCCAGGATAATCAGGTATGTTCCGCGAGCCTGCCTGGCACCGAAATTACGTGCTTTCCCCGGTCCTGAATTGTCTATGTAGTAATAAGATAGATTTTCAAAATCGTTGGAATATTTCTCAAGAACGGTTTTACAAGTCGTTTGAGAGCCATCTTCAACGACAATTACCTCAAAATCTCTGTCGCTCTGTAGCGTAAGACTTTGAAGTAATTCATCAATTTCTTCCGGCCGGTTATAGACCGGAATAATGAGGGAAAATCGTATCATCAAAAAAGAATATCTAAACAGTTCTTATCGTAATAACATTCCTTTCGCAACTTCTTTCATTTGGGCTTGTCCTTTCAATTCGGCTACGATTTGTAAGCCGAAATCGACAGCGAACCCGGGTCCTTTTCCCGTAATGATATTTCCGTCCCGAACGACGGCTTCTCCTGTTATAATGGCGCCGGTGAGTTGCGGCTCAAAGCTCGGGTAACAGGTTGCATTCCTTCCTTCCAGGATGCCAAGGCTTCCAAACACCAATGGCGCAGCGCAGATAGCTGCCAATCTTTTTCCTTCGGAATGATATTGCATGATCAGGGATTTTAAACCTTCATGTGCGTTGAGGTTACTTGCTCCGGGCATTCCTCCCGGTAAAATCAACATACTCCCGTCACTAAAGTCTGCTTCTTCGAACAGCTTGTCTGCATTTACGGAAATTCCATGCGCTCCCTCTACGAGGTAATTTTCTGTCATAGAAACGATGACCGTATCTACTTCTCCGCGGCGGAGAACATCAATTGTTGCAACGGCTTCAATCTCTTCAAAACCTGTTGCCAGAAAAATGAATGCTTTCATAATTGGTTTTATTTTAAATAATACTTATATGTAATTGTTCCCGATTGATTTTCATTTCCTGGGATAGCATTAAATTTTGCCTTTTTAGCCGCCTCTAAGGCTGATTTTCGCATGGAAGCATTGTCTATATTAGTCCCTTTTCCTATGGTTGCCAGAATCACATTTCCTTTGGAGTCGACAGTGATATCAATCACGATTTTTCCTTCTTCCTGTATGGAATATGCAGGACGGGGTAGTCCTCCTGAGCCGATGGAACGTCCGGAGAGGGAAAATTCTCCGTGCCCTCCGACGCCTGTATTCGCACCTTGGTCGGAATTTCCTTGCGGACTGCCCTGGTTTCCCTGTCCTTGTCCTGTCCCTTGGCTTGAAGATTCGGTGGTGTTCCCGATTCCGAAAGCACCCGCCATTTGTCTGTTGATAGCTTGTTGGCGTTTTTCATGCTCTTCTTTTCTCTTTTTTTCTTCTTTTTCCTTTCTTTTCTTTTCCTGTTCTTTTTCTGCAGCCTCGATGGAAGTTGATTCCTCTATGTTCTGGGTGATAACAGGAGATTCGGGAGAAGGTTGAGAGATGTCGGGTTGCATGATTTGTTCCGGCATTGGCTTACTTCCCGTATGTTCTGGCTCGAACATGCCGGAGGCTTCGTCCACATTGCCGAAGTTGACAAGTACTCCGCTTTCAAGCTGAGGTATGACGGATTTCATTACCGAATACCAGAGGATGAGGAATATCAACAGGCAAAAAAGCAATGAGCCTGAATAACCGTATATTTGTTCTCTTGTCAGTTTCATTTTGGTCGGGTGACGAGTATCATGCGAAATTGATTTTCATTCGCGATATTCAAAACTTTGACTACTTCACTGTAGGGTATTGTTTCATCGGCATATAAAGCCACATAAACTTCGGGTTCCTTGTTATAACAATCTTGCAGAAAAGGAGTGATTTCATCGAATGAAACCTGATGTTCCTTATTTTTACCGAAAGCCACATAATAATTCAAATTGGCGTCGATGGTGACGCGGGTCAACGGCTTGGCGGAGGTTTGTTTCTGGCTTTGAGGAAGCACGACCTTGATGGCGTTGGGAACAACAACCGTCGATGTAATCATGAAGAATATGAGTAAAAGAAATATCATATCCGTCATAGACGCCATGCTGAATTCCGCATTTATATTCTTTTTTCGTTTAAGAGCCATAAGATAAGAGTTAAGAACTAAAAACTAAGAGTTACATAATAAAAGCTATAGCTTTCAGTTATTTTGTCGGTTCGTTTAATAAGTCCATAAATTCCATGGAATAACTTTCCATCTTGTTGATGACACCATTGACTTCAGCTACCAGGTAATTATATGCAAACAGAGCGATAACTCCCACGATCAGACCGGCGACGGTAGTTACCAGGGCTTCGTAGATTCCGGAGGAAAGTAAAGTAATATCCACATTGGAACCTGCATTGGCCATATCGAAAAATGCGCGCACCATTCCTGTTACCGTACCAAGAAATCCGAGCATCGGAGCGGTTGCTGCTGCTGTGGCTACCCAGGTGAATCCTTTTTCCAGTTTGGAGATTTCAATATTTCCTACATTTTCGACGGCGACCTGAATGTCGTGCATCGGTCTGCCCAGGCGGGATATTCCTTTTTCTATCATTCGGGAATAAGGTTTATCCACGGTTCTGCAAAGATTCAAAGCCGAATCTATTTTCCCCTCATGGATATAATCTTTGATTCTTTTCATGAAATTCTCATCTATTTTTCCCGCTTTTTTAATGATAACAGCCCGTTCGATGAAGATGGCTACAGAGATAAAAAGTAACAGTATGATGGGAATCATAATCCATCCCCCTTTGAGCGCCAATTCGAAAGCGTTGATGTGAGCTTCCGAAGGGGTTTGCGCTGCGTTTGCCAGGT
This sequence comes from Bacteroidales bacterium, assembly GCA_031556755.1. Lineage (GTDB taxonomy): Bacteria > Bacteroidota > Bacteroidia > Bacteroidales > Azobacteroidaceae > JAIRVZ01. The sequence goes on from JAVBSK010000062.1 coordinate 3,442, forward strand.
CAGGTATTACTTCTTGCGCTTGTGTCGTGACATTTTGAATGCTGAGTAATAGGCTCATATTGTTTTATGAATTATAAATTTATAAATTGTTTGCATCATCCGAAATGGATAACTTCTATTTTAACTTGTTTTTATACTGTTTTATTGTTTCTTCCAGTCCAAAATAAAGAGCGTCGCAGATTAAAGCGTGTCCGATGGAAACTTCATCAATGAAAGGAATCGATTGATGCAGGTATTCCAGGTTCTCCAGACTTAAATCATGTCCTGCATTTACTCCCAGTCCTAGCTGTTTGGCTAGTTTGGCTGCTTCTGTAAAAGGAGCGATGGCAACTTCCCTGTTTTTTTGATACAATTCGGCATAAGGTTCTGTGTATAATTCGATTCTGTCCGTTCCTGTTTGGGCGGCGAGTTTGATGTTGTCTAAATCCGTTCCTACGAAAAGAGAGGTCCTTATGCCCGATTCCTTGAACCGGTCGACCACTTCACTCAATCGGGAGAATGATTCTTTTACATTCCATCCGGCATTCGAAGTGATGGCATCCGGAGCGTCCGGTACCAAAGTGACCTGGGTGGGTTTCACTTTCAGCACCAGGTCAATCAATTCCGGAGAAGGATAACCTTCAATATTGAACTCTGTTTTTAATTGAGCGCTCAGAGTGATCACATCTTTGTAACGGATATGGCGTTCGTCGGGACGGGGATGAACCGTGATACCTTGGGCGCCGAATGTCTCACAGTCTTTGGCAACTTTCAATACGTTAGGGACATTTCCTCCGCGCGCGTTTCTGAGCGTTGCTATTTTATTGATATTTACACTTAGTTTTGTCATTCTTCAAATATAATCACTAATTTTGGCAGAGAATCGGAGAGAAAGTAAAGGATGCCGCAAAGGCTTCTCTCCTGTTCAGATTGCAAAAGTAATAGAATTGCACCAATTAAAAGCAAAAATGTTAACTAAAGAATTCATAATAAAACAATTTCCTGTGTTGAAGCCAACTGATACAGGTAGTTTTGCCTTGACTCTGATGGAAGAATATAAGTTGAGACACCTTCCTGTGGTGGAAGATGGAAAGTATGTCAGCTTGTTTTCGGAAAAGGATATTTTTTCCATGAAAAATATTCATGAGCAGGTCAGGGGAATCACTGTCTTTGCTCCTTATGTGATAGAAGAAACCCATATTCTGGAGTCACTGAGGATTATGAATAATGATAAACTGACTCTTCTTCCCGTATTGGATCAGGATGCTTTATTTTTGGGAATTGTCACGTTGCCTGTATTAATAGAGAAACTCTCGGATATCAGTAATGCGAGTTCCAATGGAGCCATCATCACGCTGGAGGTCAATCCGCAGGATTATGATCTGTCTAATATAGTCAGACTTGCAGAGTCGAATAATGCAAAAGTGATGAGCGTTTTTTCCTATTTGCAGCGGGAAACATCCAAATTAATCGTTGAATTGAAGATTGATCTGGAAGATGCATCTGCAGTTCTCAGGAGTTTTGAGCGCTTCAACTATACCGTTTTGTATTATTTTCAAAAATCAGGACTGTCGGAAGATATACAGCGCAGGCGGTTGGAGGAATTGTTGTATTATTTGCGGATGTGAGTTTAATTACGAATGTGCCAATGAGATAATCTGCCGATATGCCAATTAAAGATTACGAAACAACGTTCGACGGAGTCAATATCTATAAATGTCAACAAATATCAATTAAACAGCAGCTATGAGAGTCGGAATTTTCGGAAATAATTATCAATCGGATAAGCAAATCCAAATTAGGAGGGTTTTTGAACAGCTTGCAGATCTGGGTGCGGATGTCTGGGTGGAAAAAGAATTCTTCCAGTATTTGTCAGCTCATTTTGACTATGAACCGACGGTTTCCGGATTAATAGAAAATTCCGGTTTCGGAATAGATATCGCTTTGAGCATAGGGGGAGATGGTACTTTTCTTCGTACGGCAGCTTTGATTGGGCGGCGAGATATTCCTATTTTGGGAATCAATACGGGACGATTGGGTTTTTTGGCGGATGTTGGCCCTGTGGAGATTGAAGATACCTTGAAGGAAGTATTCAAAAACCATTATAAAATAGAAGAACGCTCTGTCCTGGAGTTGAAAACTGATATAGAAATACACGATTATGCATACGCTTTGAATGAAATAGCCATCCAGAAACGGGATACTTCTTCGATGATCAATATCCGGGTGCATATCAATGGGGAATATCTTACTAATTATCTGGCGGACGGATTAATAGTGTCTACTCCCACAGGTTCGACGGGTTATTCCATCAGTGTGAACGGTCCTATCATTGCTCCTCAGACAAACAATATCGTACTGAGTCCGATTGCTCCTCATTCTTTGAACGTCAGGCCCCTGGTTATTCCGGAAGAGTCCAGGTTGAGCTTTGAAGTGGAGACTCGGAGTTTGAATTTTCTGATTGCGGTTGACGGACGTTCTGAAAACTTTGTTTCAGGTACGAAATTTTCTATCCAAAAAGCAGATTATATGGTGAAAATTATCAAACGTTACAACCATACTTTCTATAAAACATTGAGGGATAAACTGATGTGGGGCGCAGATAGCAGAGTTTGACTCAAATCATTTCTTTCACGGGGTTGATGAGAAATATCCGTTCCGTCGCTCGTGTGAAAGCGGTATATAACCAGCGATAAAAATCCACTCCCAGATATTCCTCCGGAACATAAGAAATATCGATAAAAACATTTTTCCACTGTCCGCCTTGCGCCTTGTGACAAGTGACGGAATAAGCATATTTTACCTGTACGGCATTGTAATACGGATTGTTTTTCATGATTTTCATCTTTTCCGCTTTGGAACGGATATCGGCATAGTCCTCCAGGATGGTATAAAAAAGTTTATCGTTCAGTTCCTTGGGGAGACTAGGTGTTTCCGCATGTAATGATTCCATCAGTATTTTGATATCCATTTCCAGGTCGTAATCCAGGAAGCGGACGGTCAGGTTTGCAAATCTGAAACCGTATAACTCTTCTATTTTTCTAACTCTTCTGATTTCGACGAGATCGCCGTTTGCGATAAAATCGATTGATTTTTCTTCCTGTCCCAGGTAGTAATTGTTTTTGGATACCATGAGTAAATCCCCGGAAGATAATTCTTCTTCTCGGTAAAGAATCCTGTTGCGGATTCCATTGTTGAATACATTGGCTCTTTTGTTTGAACGGGTAATGATGATTGTCTCTTCCAAACCGTCCCTGGAGTAACACGCTTCGAGTACTTCAATCAACTCATTGCCCTGGATAATTTTTATATCTTCCTGGTTTCGGGTGATTAAGCGGGGATAAATGTCTGTTTTGTTTTCAGAGATGGCAGTCCGTAGTTGTGTTGCATTCAGTAAAATCCCTGACATTTCCCGCTGTCTGACGACCTGGGTCAATGTAATGTGCTGGACATCCAAGTCATATCCCTTTAGTATATCGATGTCTAAAGCAGGACTGTCGGATTGAGATACCGGCGGTAACTGAGCGGAATCTCCCATCAGCAACAAGCGACAGCCTTCTCCGGAATATACGTACCCGATTAAATCATTCAACAGTCTTCCCGAACCGAAGCTGAAAGAATCCAACCCATCATTTGATATCATAGAAGCTTCATCAACGACAAAAAGGGTATGTTTGTGTAAATTATCAGCCAGTTGAAATCCTGATATTTCGTTGGAAAATGCTTTTTGCCGGTATATTTTTTTGTGAATGGTATAGGCGCTTTGTCCTGCATAAGAGGAAAATACTTTAGCTGCACGTCCGGTTGGCGCCATCAGAATGGCTTTTTGTTTTAACTCGGACATCGTCTTGACAAGCGCTCCGGCGAGAGATGATTTTCCCGTGCCGGCATATCCCTTCAATAAAAACAAAGAGTCATTGTTTTTGTCGAATAAGAACTTGCTCAACGCCTCCAGAGCGGTATTCTGTTCGTTGGTAGGCTGGTAGGGGAAATATTTTTTAATTTGTTCCGAAAGGAAGTCCTTTAACATATGAATTTTTATCAGGTTCTTATTCCGGAAGCGAAAGTAATGATAAAATGTTTATAGACAAAGTAAGGACGACAGATTCTATTTTTTGATGAAAACGATGGAGCCAGCCTCTTTTTCGTTGGAGAAGAGGAATATGTAGGTTCCTGCCGGGAGATGCTGTACGGGAATAGCCTCTTCCCTGGAAGAAACGATTCCTTTCGTTTTTATTTTTCCCGTGACGTCGCAGATGGAATACCTGATGGCGTGAAATTCTTCCGGGGAGGTGAAAAATAATTGCTCTTCAACCGGATTAGGGAAGACTGTGTATTTCCTGTCCGGATAAAACAGAACCTTATCTTTGTCTGCGATAGGAGGCCACTCCTTTTCGTAATTGACTTCAATCGTCCATAATTTCTGCCTGGATGTATTCCTTTCCAGTATGGACTTATATGCAGAATAAGTATCTTTATTTCCACTTCTTATCCAGCCATCACTCCATGCTGAAAATGCTTTTAACGGCATGAATTCAGGATTTCCCTCTTCCAATTGTTTATTATAAATGGTTAAGGTATTATTTTTCCGGCTTATTTTGTCAATGAACTGTGGATTGGAGTTGGCTTCATTGTCGGTTTCCCGTGTCCAGAGGTTGAGCCCGATGAAATTAGATTCCTCCTGGGTATTCGTGTATTTGATAATCTCTGTTCCGCCATGTTTTCCGGATTGAAAAAGTAAAGTATCATTGTCATAATACTTGATTTTATAACAATTTTTTTCTATTATTCCTTTGCTGTTTTGTATATAGGAGCGTTCTGAAACAGGAGTTTGGGTGATCATACATAGTTTTTGTTCCGTTCCGTTGCATGCATAAATTCTTTCTTCGTCGAAATATCCATGATAAATATCCCAAAATTTATCCGCCCGCGAATTGATGTCTCCGGAATAGCTGTATGTGATCAACGATGTACGTTTTAATGGATTTCCATCTTCCGAACAAAAAGAACTAAGACTCTCTAAAAGAGGAATCTTTGCGGAAATATTTCCCGGAGAGAAATCATACAATTTATAATCATATTCTATTTTCC
>JAVBSK010000370.1:0-8307 GCA_031556755.1 Bacteroidales bacterium
GGAGAATTTATTTATTTCACAATTGCTTTTTTAACTGCGAATCCGACTTCTGAAGTTACTTTAACCATATAAACACCTGCAGGTAGATTAATTACAGCTCCATTGATTTGAGCGATAGAAGAATAAACACAGGCGCCACCTACACCATAAACTTCAATAGTTCCTATTGCGTCAGTGTTAGCAGCCAATGTAATTGTTCCTTTTCCTGATTGAATGTTGATAACATCTTCCTTGAATTCTTTTAGGTAAGATCCACTACCTATTTCAAATGTAGTTGTAGCAAACGGGCTTGTTAATTTACCATTATCAATAGCTTGAACTCCTACTGTATACTTACCATCTTTCAATCCATTGATTTTGTACGATGTACCTAATATTGAAACCATATCGTCATTAACTGACAATTTTCCTGTTGTTATATTAACCGGTAAAACTGCAATTACGCCTGAAGCTCCATCTTTTTTCACATATAGATTATAACGCATAACTTCTTTCGAAGTATGATCGTCATCAGATACCGGATTCCATGAAAATGAAACATTAGAACCAACAACTGAAGATTGTAAGCCTGTTGGTGCTGATGGAGGTAAGTTTAGTCCATTTTTACTTAAAACATCTTCACCTACTTTATTTTTCAATAAAGACATAACATAGTTTCCACCATAACCGGATGTGATAACATCCAAATTACCATCATTATCGAAATCAAATATAGCTACACCACCACCATTAGCGTCCATTGGTTCAGATTTGTATCCAATAATAACATCATTTTCTTTAATTTCTATGCCTTTATAAACAGGGGAAAATTTGGTAAAGCTATCATCTCCATAATTATTTAAGAAAAGACTATTAGGTTGAGCATAAACATACATAATATCTTCAAATCCGTCATTATTAATATCAGCCATAGCTTGAGAAGTACTTTGTCTATTATTAGGCATTCCATTTACCTCCGAAGGAACTACTGTAAAATTACCATTTCCATCCCCCATATAAATATCTGATAACCATTTCCAATCATCATTAGCAAAACGTCCTAAGTAACTAGCATGGAACCATCCCACGCCACAAACTAAAAAGTCCAGATTTCCATCATTGTTATAGTCACACGGAATAACATTACCTTCTTCTGTTCCTGCAAAATGGAATGGATTATCTTTAAATGTACCATCACCATTGTTTAGATAAACAAATCCTGCATAATTATCAATAGCATCAAAATTCCAACCTTGATTACAAGGTACACCATCGTGCTCATCATTTTTGCTGTTATATCCGGCAGTAACGATATCCAAGTAACCGTCTCCATTAAAATCTGCCATACCAAGACCGCCTCCATTCATTTGAACAAAATTCTTTGTACCTGCAACCGGGGTTTCTTGTTTTATAAATCCCTGACCCGCATTATTTTTATACAGGATAGTGCGTCTGGTTTTTCCACTATCTCCTTGAACAAGAATATCCACCCAACCATCATTATCGTAATCACCGGCAGCAGAACAACGAGTAGTTCGGTTGCCACCTCCATTATACATAGGTTCAAATTCACCTATAAAAACTTCTTCAAATTCATAATTTCCGGCAGCGCCTAAATTTTTCCACAATGCAGCATATTTACCCATTTCTGTATTTCCGGTAAGGAATAAATCCAAGTTTCCGTCATTGTTGTAGTATAACCACAGAGCGGAACCGGATTCAAGAGCAGGTAAAGGATGTTCTGTCGGTGTAAATGTTCCTTCTTGGTTTTTTTTGTTCAAGTAAGTATGTCTTGACCAGCTATGACCGAACCCAGCCGAAAAAATATCCAAATATCCATCATTGTTGTAATCACCTGTAGAAATCACAGCCTGAAAGAAGAAAGGAAAAGCTTCAGTCGAACCATTAACCAAAACCGGTTTTTCAATTTGGTCTAATTCCGGAATTGCCGGAGTCTGAGCAACCACCATACCGCTCATAAACAGTGCCAATGCACAAAAAATCTGTCTGAAATAGTACTTTTTTCTCATGATAATTTTTTTTATTAATAAATAAACTCTTAAAATATAATTTTAAAGGATTCTACTCCTGAAAAAGCAATCAGATTAACGATATAAACTCCTTTAGAAAGATTTGAAATATCGATCAGATTCAAGTTTTCATTTCCGGATTGTTTATTCAGAACCACTTGCCCTGATATGTTATATACAACTACGGATAGCAAATTTTCATCCGTAGTTATTTTCAATTTTCTATCTAGTAAATCCACAGAAACTAAAGAAGAACCTATTTTCGATGAATTGATTGATGTATCATTTTTAGGATAAATCCTCATGGTAAATCCACCGCCATCTGCCATCCAAAATGTTTTCAGCGTTTGCTTGTTGACTTGTATCGTTTCACAGGTATATCGCTTCGGGTAACTATTAGAGCTAGATATAGAGTCTCTAAGTATATAAGCTTCATATTCTTTACCTTCCGGCAAAAATGAAAAATCCACATCAACCTCTCTTCTCGACCAATTATTTAAACCTGCAACATAAAAATTGTCCTTTGTCTGCTTTGCAATCACAGTATATTTACCTAATTCTGCAGAAAGAGGAATTGTTTTATCCCAAACTGTCGGAACTTTTTTAAAATACTCCATGATATCCGGATATTTTTCATACTCGGTAGGTGAATCAACTAAATAACCGAGAGGTTGGTCGAAAGTCACATACATCGCCAATTCATGAGCCCGCGTTCCCATTTTATTAGGAATAGTTCCGGGAACCGTTTCTCCGGAATCAATCGGACGAAATTGCCCTTTAGTAACATTATGCATCGAACCGGGAGTATAATCAAAAGGTCCTGCCAACATACGGATAAAAGGCACTTCCAATTCATAATCAGGATTAGAAGTATTATCCCAATAGTTATTTTCTTCACCCCGAACAGCTTCGTAATTCAGAATATTTGGATATGTACGACTCAAACCTGTAGGAACAGGACAGCCATGGAACATAATAACCATTTTCTTTTCGGCGCAACGTTTTGCAATCGTTTCTAACCAATTGGTTGCAGGCTGATCGCTACGATTAACAAAATCAACTTTTAATCCCGAAACTTCCGAGTTTTTCATATTATTCAAATAGTTTGGGTCCTCTAAAACCAAACTCGCCCAACACCAAACTATTATTTTTACTTTTTTTGTTTTAGCATATCTACACAGAGTCCACAACTCGCCGCTTTTAGCATTCCAACCGGCATCCAATGTCATATATTCAATATTATTCCTTGCTGCAAAGTCAACATAATATTTATATAAATCCAAACTCAGATTTTTGGCACCACCTCCATTGGCAGGTATTCCTCTACTTGGATCCGCTTTTCCATCGGCTGTTAAAATAGCTTTGTGTCCCCATTCCCAGGCTGTTTTTCCGGGAACAATCCAGGATATATCAGATAAACGGCAAGGTTCTGCTAATTTATAAACCAATTCATTATTCAACAACTGCTCATCTTCTGAAGAAACAACCATCACTCGCCAAGGAAAAGCTCTTGTTCCTGAAGTACGAGCAATATAATCATATCTTGTTATGGGATCATGGTTAGAATATATATTATCCGGTTCTTTGACTGTTTCCGGATAACACCCCCAATATCCTCTCATGGAAGAGGAGGCGTCTTTCTGAATATACATCGCCGGATAATCCAATAAACCAGATTCTAATAATGCAACTTTATAATTTGTTTCGGGAAATACAAAAAGCACCGGAGTCACGGCTAAATTTTTATCTTTCATTTCACCGATAGTTGTATAAATTTTATATGATTTTTCCCAATGATTTAATGTTGGATTAGCAGAGTTCGCATCGAATTCAGGCACTTCCGGATAATAAACAGATGGATTGCCGACAAAATTGAAAATCGCATCTTCTGTTTTTACGATTATTTCATCCCCAAGATTAGTCTGAAAACGATAAGCAGCGCCTTCATTATATACTCTGAAAATCAAGTCGTAATTTTCGTTATAATGAATAATCAATTCATTGTAAGAATCTGTTAAAGTTTTGTTTTTTCCGATTGGCACTTCAATGATATCATTAACACTATTTCTATCAATGTCTTTAACCGTTCCTGCTCCGACAACAAATCCGGTTTGCAGATTCAACGCAATCGGAGACGGAGCAATCAATTGCTTTTCTCCATGCCAAACTTCATATTGAGTACCTTGATTTACTTGCAACTTCACTTTCAGTTGCATGTCTGGAGATATTAATTCATATTCTTCTGCCATTACATTCCAGGAAAGGAAAAGGCAGAGAAAGGTTGTAATAATCTGAATTCTATGTTTCATTAGATTGAAAAATTTGTTTTTCACGTATAAATATCAGCACGCGCGGCACGCGGCGTATTCGGCTTTACATTACAAATATATGAGATTAAAATTTCAATTACAATATATAAATTTACCAATAAATGCCATATTGGTGTAAATTTGATATAAAACCACGTTTGTGCTACATTTATACTATTTTATACTTCAAGAGTGTTATTTTTTTATTATCCTGACTACGAAACCTCCACCTTTGGTCATCTTGATTTTTAATTTCGATTGTCCGGAAACCAAGACCTCCTCACAGACATATTTTGTCGGATCTGTGTTAGAAACTGTGGGCTCATCTCTAAATACAATAGCCTTATATTTCTCATTCCCAGTCAAAAAAGAACAATCAACCTCTACATCTCTTTCATCCCAATTGGTCATTCCCGAGATATACCATTCTTTTTCTTTGGTTTGTTTGGCGACAACTGCATATTCTCCCAGTTTCGCGTCTAAAGGAAGCGTTTTACTCCATACTGTGGGAACTTCCGAAAGATAGTTCAATATATCCGGAAATTTACGATATTCCGACGGAGCGTCACACAAGTATCCTACCGGTTGATCAAAAAGAACATACATCGCCAGTTCGTGCGCCCGGGTTCCCATACTTGACGGAATAACATCGGGTTGGTCTACGGGAACAAAATCCTCTTTTGTCTTGTTTCTCATCGACCCCGGCGTATAATCAATCGGTCCATTAAGCATCCGGATGAAAGGGAATAAAAGATGATAATCCGGATCCGATCCTCTGTCCCAATAGTTACATTCTGCTCCTCGAACAGCCTCATAGTTAACGATATTAGGATAAGCACGTTCAAGACCGGTAGGTTTGGGACATCCATGATAAATCAACAACAGTTGATTGTCTGCACACCTTTGGGCGACCAATTCTCTCCATTGCATCGCTTCCTGGTCATCGCGTTCAAAAAAATCCACTTTTAATCCTGCAACTCCTTTTTCTTTCATTCGTTCCATCCAATTATCCGGATTCACAACAGGTATATTCGCCCATGTCCAGACAAATATTCCCACTCCTTTTCCTTTAGCGTAGTCACATAGTTCTTTCAAATATTTTTCTTTCCAGCCGGCATCCAACGTCAGATATTCAATTTTGTTTTCTGCGGCAAAATCAACATAATGTTTATAAAGTTCTAGTGACAGGTTTTTCATTCCTACCGGGAAATTTACATCTTCCAGCATGGCCTTGTGCCACCACTCCCACACAGTCTTCCCCGGTTTAATCCATTCTGTATTTTTATTTATCAAAGGACGTGCCAATTTATATACCAATTGATTGTTCAATAAATTTTTATCCTCATCGGAAACAATAAGTACTCGCCAGGGATACAAGCGGGTTCCTTGGGTTTTCGCCAGATAATCGTATCGGGTCAAGGGCAAATGGTTGGTATAAATATCATTGGGTTTTTCAACGGTTTTAGGATAAGCCGGCCAGAATCCTGTCAGAAGATCAACTCTTCCCTCCGGACGATACAAATACATTCCGGGGTAATCCGACAAGTCGGACTCCGTAACAATAACTTTATAGGGAGCACCGGCATAAGATTCCGGATAATCCGCCAACAAAGGAAGTGTGCTGTATCTGATTTTATCTCCATATTCCTTATTCCGGTCAATATCCCGGATGGATTGAAAACGAAGATACAAACGTTCAAAATTTCTCATACCTTCGTCTGCTTCCGGAAAATATATCGAGGGATCTCCGGCAAAAACAAAATTTGCCTGTTCTGAGTTTACTGTAACATTTCCTCCAAACGAGGTTTGAAAACGATAGGCAACACCTTCATCATAAGCCCTGACTATCAATGAATAATTTTCCTTGAAATGGATCTTCAACTCATTGTATTCATCCTGCAACACATCATTCTTTCCGAATAAAACCGGAATACTTTTATTTACTTTGTCTTTTTCGATCTTTCTGACAGTTCCATTCACTCCGGCCACAATTCCATTATCAAAAGTCATGGAAATGGCCGAAGGAAGTATGATGAGTTTGCCTCTATGTAAGACCTTATAAGTGATGTTTTTTTCCACATCTAATCTTATCTCCAATTGCTTATCCGGGGACAATACAACATATTCTTTGGCAAACACTGTTTGCGCCAAAAATAAAATGACACAAACAAAAAGATATTTATATTTTGAATCGACTTTCATCCTTCTTTTTGACTTATTTTACCATCAACAAGTGCAACTGTCCACCCTGGTGATTGACATCAAGATTCACCACTTCACCCAGAAATTTCCGGGCTTTATCCATATTTCCCAATCCGAGATGCCCTAATCCCATGACATAATTACAGTGGATTCGGTTGCGTTTATTCAAATCATCTTCCCAAATTGCCAGATCAGGCAGGGAAACCGCAAAATAATCGATTTTACATTCGTCAAACAAATGTTTTTCTCCATGAGCGATCAATTTATTGAACCGGCTACGGGCTTTGTCTTCCTCTCCTAAAGCCCTCCAAGCCAATCCCTGATAGAAAATTTTATCGGGCTGTTGGTCATTGTAGAAAAAAGCCTGTTGCGGTTCGGGAGAACCCTGTGTCGCTTTAGAAAGGAAATCCTGCATTTTTTCAGCATCTCCCAATCCTCTGTGAGCCAATCCCTTATAATAATCAACATCGTTTTCTTCTGCATTGATCAGTTTACCTTCACCCAGATTATGTGGATAACTATTGATTTCGTTCAACAATTCCAGCGCCTCAGTGAAGCGGCTTGAAGCTATCGCCTGTTTGGCCAGTTCCACCCGGCAGATGGTATATTGACCCGTCACTTTACCTTCTCCGCCTTCCCATGGATGAAATTTGCGGGAGGCTATCAGTTGGCGGGCTTTTTCGTATTGCCCGACTTGATTATAAAGCGTAACCCGTTCGATACATAAGTCGTCCCGCTCTTCGACCAAAGGCAAGTGCCTTTCCAGGAAAACAAGACGTTCTCTATGAGAACAACCCGTCTTCTTGTATAATTGGTCGAGTTCCATCAGAATACGTGAATCCGTCTCATCCAGGGCGAACGCCTTTTCCAGAAACTCCTGCGCTTTTCGCTTGTCGTTCAACTTATTGTAATATGCTAAAGAAAGGTTCCTCAATACGGTAGGGAACTTATCATCCTGGTTTACGGATTTTTCCCAGCATTCCACCGCTTCAGCGTATTGACGGAATGCATACCAGAAGTTACCCAGGTAATAAGGCGCTTTGGCATCTTCTGGATTTACTTTCATAGCGTCTTTCAGTATGTTTACTTCCTCTATCCTATTCGGGAAACATTTGTCCGGAGACAATTGTGAGGCCTGGGTATAATATGCTTTTGCTTTTTCTATATTTCCGGCTTGAGATGCGAAGTATCCGAGAGCATAATACACCATAGGGTACACGGTAGACGACACACAGTTCCCGGTATTTTCATCGTGCACTTTGCAGCCTGTAGCGTTTAGCAATAACTCTTCTGCTTCTTCAAACAATCCTGCGGCGGCAAAATCCAGTGCATATTCGATATAGCCATGTTCCCATCCGCGCATCAATCGGTTCATTTCATCCAGTTCGGAAACATTCCCCGTCAACAGATATTTTTCGAACCGGCATCCCATATTGAAACGATCAATGGCCAGTGAATCTTCAATCCATTTCAGAGCTTCTTCTTTTCTGCCCAGTTTCCTGAGTATAGATGCTTTCAATGTACGAGCCTTGTGATTGTGCCAGTTACGGATGAGGCAACGATCGATATCTTCCAATGCTTCCTCCCATTTCAGACCTTGCGTTGCAGAGCGATTTGCATTGTAACTGTCAATCTGAGCGACCGCCAGATAAGCAGCATCCTGCCAGGCGGCATTCCAGGCCGATTTATAGAAAGCGGCATAAGCCTCCTCCAACTTGCCCTGCATTTTCAGGCTCCATCCCAGATTATAATATGGCTCTCCGTCGTATGGATTCGGGTTACGTTCA
>JAVBSK010000413.1:0-5524 GCA_031556755.1 Bacteroidales bacterium
TGAGAATTAGTCCGGAATGTCCTTCGGGCAACAAGCAATATAAGAACAGAACAAAAACTCAATTTACCATCCGCCTCTTGCGCCGCCACCTCCGGTACTTCCACCGCCCCAGGAACCGCCGCCACTGAATCCGCCTCCTCCGCCACCTCGTCCGGAACTGGGAGGAACGACTATTCGGGGAATAGTATATTGTTTATTTTTATTGATTCCACAGTTTTTACAGGCGTAGACATATTCTCCCCTACCCGACGAAAAAGTAGTCGCCCTTGAGATAATGTAATCCCCTACCATATAATAAGCCGCAGCCTGACAAGCTGGACAGGTCGAATATTGTGAAGATTTGATATATGGATAGATTACTTTGTGATTGCAATTATCGCACAGCCAGACATCGTAATCGACTGACTGAATCGTTTCTTCTGTATTTTGCGAGTTGGTCAGATAAGGTATTTCTTCCGTCCGGGTCAGTTTACGCATCCGGGTGCCGCATTCCGTACATTTGATGGGTTTGTTTCTCAGGTTATTTCTTTTCAGGACATAGAAAATGATGAAAAACAGCATGAAAACAGGAAAAATTACTGTAAAGAAAATAGCTATTATTTTTCCTCCTTTCAAAGAAGTGTATTTTTCATAATTCGTTTTACCAGATTTCAGAACGGATGCAATCCACCAGACAAACAAAAGAAATATCAAAAATCCGATCAACAAATATCCATACAGAAAATTCATCACTTCTTGCTTTCTCAGAGTTTTTTCCTGCTCGTATATTTCTTTGACGACTTCCGGATTTTTCAGGTAGTTGCATACTTTATTCATCCCGTTGATAATCCCCTGGTCAAAATCACCTTCTTTCAGGCGGGGAGAAATATCGTTCCGGATAATTCTCGACAGGATAGCGTCGGGCAATACTCCTTCCAGTCCGTAACCCGTCCGGAAAACCATTTGACGCTGGTCTTTGACCAACAAAAAAAGCAGTCCGTTGTCTTTGTTTTTCTTACCGATTCCCCAATGCATGAATAATCCGGTAGCGAAATGATCAATGTCTTCACTCCCTATCGATTCCAACAGGACGACTGCGATTTCGGCTGTAGCGGAATCCCTGACTTCCGCTATCCCGAGGTTGATTGTATTTTCAGCCTCAGGGGAGATAATACCATCGGGATTGGTTACAAAACGGCGGGCATCCTGCAACTGCACATTCGGTACCGATTGAACGGTATAAATAGCTGCAATAGCATCTGCAAACGCCAGGATGGCAATCAACAGCAGCATGTGTCCCTTAAACTTCTTCTTAGGCATGTTCTTCAATCCACTTTCTTGCATTCACAAAAGCTTCTATCCAGGGAGTAATTTCATCCGTTTTCCTGTCCAATGGATAATGTCCGCATTGCCAGGGAAAGATGGCGCGCTCCAGGTGAGGCATCATCGCCAAATGGCGGCCATCCGGAGAACAAATTCCAGCGACAGCATAATCCGAACCATTGGGATTAGCCGGATAGGCTTCGTAATTATATTTGGCGACAACTTTATATTTTCCTTCGGAATAGGGAAAACTGAATTTTCCTTCTCCGTGAGCCACCCAGATACCTAGTTTATTATTGGATAATGAGCCGAACATCACCGATTTATTTTTAGGAATATGAACCGTCACAAATTCGGATTCAAAACGGTGAGAATCATTGTGGAGCATCCGCACTTTTTCTCTGTGATTCGGATTGATCAGTCCCAGTTCGACCATCAACTGGCAGCCGTTACAGATACCCAGACTCAGGGTATTTTCACGTGTATAGAATTTATCTATAGTTGCCTTGGCCTTTTCGTTGTAGAGGATTCCTCCCGCCCATCCTTTGGCCGACCCCAACACATCGGAGTTGGAGAATCCGCCGCAGAATACAATCATATTGATATCTTCCAATGTTTCCCGTCCTGAAGCTAAATCGGTCATGTGAACGTCCTTCACGTCGAAGCCGGCCAGATGGAGAGAATAAGCCATCTCACGTTCTCCGTTAGTTCCTTTTTCCCGGATGATAGCCGCTTTGATTCCGGACTTGTTTTTGCGATCGGCAGATATGTCGTATTGTGATAATTTTCCAGTGAATTCCTTATTGAATCTGAACTGCAATGCCTGTTGTTTATAGTTTTCAAAACGAGCTTTCGCGCAGGATTCTCCACTTTGTTTCCTGTCTAAGAGGTAAGAAGAAGAGTACCATACATCACGCATATAATCTATTCCGAAATGATATTGGACTCCATCCTTATTGACCAGGATATGGCGTTCTTTACTTGTTTTTCCGATGCGGGCGAATGCGATTCCGTTTTCATTGAGGAATGCTTCAACGGCCTTATGGTCTTGTACCTGAACCAATATACCCGGATTCTCGCTGAAAAGAATCTTAATCAGGTCGTTTTCTTTGATTTTATCCAGGTTGATTTCCAATCCTCCGTTTACATTTGCAAAACACATTTCGAGCAATGCAGTAATCATACCTCCTGCGGAAATATCGTGTCCCGCCAGAATCAATCTTTTTTCGATTAATTCCTGAACGCTATTGAATGCTTTTTTGAAATATTCGGCATCTTGAACAGTAGGTGTTTCATCACCCAATCTATTCAATGATTGGGCGAATGCAGATCCTCCGAGTTTGAATGAATCGAAAGAGAAATCAATGTAATATACAAAGGTATTATGTTTGTTAACCAATACGGGAGATACTATTTTACGGATATCCGAAACTTCCGCTCCGGCGGAAATTATAACCGTTCCGGGTGAATAGACTTTGTCTTCTCCATATTTCTGAGTCATGGAAAGAGAATCTTTTCCTGTCGGGATATTGATTCCCAGGTCACAGGCAAAAGCTGAACAGGCTTCAACAGCTTTGTATAATCGGGCGTCTTCCCCTGCATTTTTACACGGCCACATCCAGTTCGCACTCAGGGAAACTCCAGTAATCTTATCTGTCAACGGAGCAAACACGATATTGGTCAAAGCCTCCGCAATGGCCAATACGGAACCGGCAGCCGGATCAATCAGGGCGGCTTGCGGAGCATGTCCGATAGATGTGGCAATTCCCGATTTACCTCTGTAATCCAAGGCTACTGCTCCCAGGTCGCTCAATGGCAATTGAATTTCTCCCTGACACTGCTGACGGGCGACTTTTCCTGTTACAGAACGGTCAACTTTATTCGTCAACCAGTCTTTACAGGCAACCGCTTCCAATTGCAACACATTTTCCAGGTATTCATGAAGATTTCTGACATCGTAAGTCAAAGGAGCGAATTTTTCATCCACTGAACTGTCGTTCATTACCGTACGGGGCGGTTTTCCGAAGAAATCAGAGAGTTGCAGGTCTAAAGGACGTTTTCCGTCTTTTTGTTCGAAAACAAATTGCATATCGTTGGTAGTTTCTCCGACCACATACATTGGCGAACGTTCCCGTTCCGCTATTTTCCGTACACTTTCGACATCTTCTTTTTTGAGCAACAAGCCCATGCGCTCCTGGCTTTCGTTTCCGATGATTTCCTTGGCGGATAAAGTCGGGTCTCCGACCGGCAAGGCGTCGATATTGATTTTTCCTCCGGTGGTTTCAACCAATTCGGACAAACAGTTCAGGTGTCCCCCTGCTCCGTGGTCATGGATAGATACAATCGGATTGTTTTCCGATTCGGACAAAGCGCGGATCACGTTCGATGCGCGTTTTTGCATTTCAGGGTTGGCGCGTTGTACGGCGTTCAATTCGATACCGCTGGCATATTGTCCCGTATCGACAGAAGAAACAGCGCCTCCTCCCATTCCGATACGGTAATTATCTCCTCCGAGTATAACCACTTTTTCGCCGGGTTCAGGTTGTCCTTTCAGGGCGTCGCGCATATTTCCGTAACCTACCCCTCCAGCCAACATGATTACTTTGTCGTAAGCAAACTTTTTATAGTTTTCTTCGTGTTCAAAAGTCAATAAAGAGCCACAGATCAGGGGTTGTCCGAATTTATTTCCAAAATCGGAAGCTCCATTAGAAGCTTTGATCAATATTTGTTCGGGGGTTTGATACAACCAGGGACGGGATTTAACGGCTTGTTCCCAGTCTCTTCCTTCCTCTGTACGGGAATAGGAAGTCATGTAAACGGCGGTTCCCGCTATCGGAAGAGAGGCTTTTCCTCCGCCCAGACGGTCACGGATCTCTCCGCCGGTTCCGGTAGCTGCTCCATTGAAAGGTTCTACGGTAGTCGGGAAATTATGTGTTTCAGCTTTCAGAGAAAGAACCGTTTTGATTTCTTTAGTCTCAAAGAAATCGGGTTTATCTCCGGAAACCGGAGCGAATTGTTCCACAACAGGGCCTTCATTGAAAGCCACATTGTCTTTATAGGCCGATACCAGTTTATTCGGATTGGTCTCGGATGTTTTTTTAATCAGTTTGAAAAGCGTACTTTCTTTTTCTTCTCCATCAATCACAAAAATTCCGTTGAATATCTTATGACGGCAGTGTTCTGAGTTTACCTGAGAGAAGCCGAAAACTTCACTGTCCGTTAATTTTCGTCCCAAACGACGGCTTACGTCATTCAGATAGTCTATTTCTTCAGCACTCAAGGCCAATCCTTCCTGCATATTGTATGCGGCAATATTTTCTATTTCGAGGATCGGTTCCGGCGTCTTATTTATTTTAAATATATTATGATTCAATCCGTTGTAAATCCGTTGGAGCATCGGGTCGTGTTCCGCCTGATCACTTGAGGCATAAAAAAATTCCTCTATGCGGACGATTCCCGATATCCCCATATTCTGGGTAATTTCAACAGCATTTGTACTCCATGGAGTTATCATTTCCCGTCTGGGACCAACAAACCATCCTTCAAGTGTTCCTCCTTTCAAAAATTCCGCTTTGTTAAAAAGCCAAACTAATTTTTTCACGTCCTCTTTGGAGATACCATCACCAATGACATCCACGGCGATCACCGAATTTGTTTCTGTTTTGAAGAAAAGAATCATATTTATTATATTGCTTAATTATTATAATATGCCAACATGCAGATGAGATAAGTTCTAATTATCTTCATCTTAAATGGAGCACAAAGGTAATACTTTTTACACCTAAGTTTAAAATATTACCCGACGGATTTTTTTAACCATCGATAATAACTGAGAAACTGTTTAAAAATTTACAAGCAATATATTAAATCTGAAACTGATGCCAAATTATTCGCTCGCCGGCACAACGGAGCCGGATATATATAAAGAGTTTTTTTATTTGACCAGCGTTTTAGTTGCTGCTTCAATAAAACAACATGTTTCAAAATCATAAGGATCCATTACCGCTTCCGGCCATGCACTCCATATAACGGTCACAATACCTTCTTTTTGATTGATATGTAAGTATTGCCCAAACACGCCGACAGCAGTGAATGTACCGTTAATATACAAAGAATCTCGCAAAGATAGGCAAAATTCGGAAGAATAGAGTAAGTGTTTGGTAGTTAGGTTTATTAGTCATTGTTTCGCTATATTCTTCCGGTAGGCTAAATGGAAGAATAT
>JAVBSK010000260.1:0-2788 GCA_031556755.1 Bacteroidales bacterium
GGACAGACAAAAGATACCTTTTATCATTGATCAAACGCAATGTGGTACGCCTGCTCGAAAATATCAACCAGATCATGGATATCCGCAAGATTGACCGGGACTTGATGAAGCTGCGGGTAAAAGAAGTGGATATCGTCTCATTTGTGGGAGAAATAATGGATTTGTTCAGAGACCTGGCGCAATCCAAACACATCGAACTCGAATACAGTCACCAATATGAAGAATTACCGGCCTGGGTAGATCCGGAGTTTCTGGACAAGATCCTGTGCAATATCCTGTCGAATGCCCTGAAATTTACTCCCGATCACGGTGAAATTATCGTCAATCTCTTTACTTCGGATGCCGACACTCCTGAAAACAGCAGGTTGTGCATTGAAGTCAGCGATACGGGAAAAGGGATTCCTGAACAAGATTTACCCCGTATCTTTGAACGTTTCTTTCAGGTGGAAACCGGAAAGATGGAAAAAACATCCACAATCGGTTCCGGTGTCGGTCTGCATCTGGTAAAATCATTGGTGGAATTACACAAGGGAACTATCTCCGTTGAAAGTAAAGTCGGAGTTGGAACAAAATTTATCGTATCCATTCCCTATACCGGGGACAATTACAGTGAACAGGAAAAAGTTAACGGATTATATGCCTATCATCATGCAGAACAGTTATCTGTAATCGGAATGACTACTGAAATCCCTCAACAGGAAGAAGAACCGGTGAAAGAACAACACAACAAAATACTGATTGTGGAAGACGATCCGGAAATTCTCGACTTCCTGAAGTTTGAACTGGGTAGTGATTACGACATCGTAACGGCTTCCAATGGTCTGAGCGGACTTGAAAAAGCCTGTGAAATCATTCCTGACCTGATTATCAGTGATGTGATGATGCCCGAAATGGACGGAATTTCCATGTGTAAAGAGCTGAAGAAAAATATCAACACAAGCCATATTCCCATTATTTTGCTGACTGCCAAAAGTACGGTCGATGACCGGATTGAAGGATTGGAAGTCGGCGCGGATTCCTATATTCCCAAACCTTTCGATATCCGTCACTTGCGGGTACGCATCAAAAAACTCATCGAATTGAGGGAGAATATCCGTTCAAAATATGTAGAAAAACTCGGAGATCAAACAATCGGAAAACCAAAAGGCGCTTTGTCTATCGATGAGAAACTCCTGCAAAAAATCGTAAGTTTCATCAGAGAAAACATCTCGAATCCGGACATCAACGGAGAAACAATCGCCCAACACGTAGCGATGAGCCGCATGAGCCTGCACCGCAAATTGAAAGCGCTTACCGGACTTTCCTCCGGAGAATTCATCCGGAACATCCGGCTGGAAGAGGCGAAAAAAATGCTTGAAGAGGGAGGACATACGGTCTCTGAGGTTTCATACGATGTGGGGTATACTTCTCCCTCCTATTTCTACACCTGTTTCGTGAAAAAATTCGGCATCTCTCCTTCAGATGTCAATAAGAAATAAGGAGATCAAACGAAGTTACAGGGAATTAGAGAACCTAATCTAATGCCTTCAAACGAGTAAAAATCAAGATTTTATCATTTCTTCGAAAGAAAAAAAGCGCAGAAAAGCAAGTATATGGCGCTCAATAAAATGACCAGGATGGAACCTGTTTGAGAACCCATATAGTCACTCGCCATTCCCATAAAGAACGGAATAATCGCCCCTCCGAAAACACCGGTTATCATCAAACCTGAAATCTCATTCGCCTTGTCTTGTTTTCTTTGAATCGCAAACGAATAAATGATCGGAAATACATTGGCTATCGTGAATCCGATGATACCATACAGCGCATAAAGGAAAAACTCTCCTCGTGCAAAAATCAGGATAACCAAAGCGGCAACCGCAGCAATGATGTTGACACGAAAGAAATTAGAAGCCGAATATTTAGCCAATATAAACGCCCCAATAAATGCCCCCGCCGTACGGAAAGCAAAATAGACGCTGGAACCATATCCCGCAGCAATCGAGTCCAGTCCGCAACGTTCACCCAGAATCTTCGGAGCCGCCGTATTGATTCCGACATCTACTCCTACAACAAACAATATTCCGAGAAACATCAGGAGAATGTATTTATCCTGAAGCAAAGCCAATACTTCTCCGAAAGTAGACGGTTTTCCTTTCTCCTGCTCCGCCGGAATCGGTGTAGCCATCAACCAGATCGTGGAAAGAACAGTAACCACTGCAAAAACCGGGAACATATATTGCCATTGTCCCAGGTAATTGGCGGCAAAAGCAGCCACAAACGGTGCGCAAAACGAAGAAATGGCCTTTACGAATTGTCCGGCGGTCAGGCTGCTGGTCAGTTTATCTCCCTGTACGACATTGGTCAGCAAAGGATTCAGAGAAACCTGCAAAATAGTATTGGCGATTCCCAATAGTGCGAATGCCGCCAGACAGGTCTCAAACGAATAATCGGCTAACGGAATCAATAATGCCACCGCCGTAATGATATTACTTAACAGTACCGTTTTTTTTCGCCCGATCTTTGTCATCAAGATACCGGTAGGAACTGAGAAAATTAAAAACATAGAGAACAGAGCCACCGGAATCATGTTCGATAAAGTATCGCTCAGTCCGAAGTCTTCTTTCACGTGAATGGAAGTAATTCCCACGACATCGCAGAATCCCATAATAAAAAATCCAAAAAGGATGGGAAGTGCTTTAGATACAGAAGTCTGATTTTTCATGATGATTGAATTAAAAGCAGGGAGGAAAAAGTCCTTTATTCCAAGCTATCACCTCCCCTATGTTTATATTAAATTTTATCTGAC
>JAVBSK010000294.1:0-6020 GCA_031556755.1 Bacteroidales bacterium
TACGTCCTTTGGTGATGTCGTAATCGTCGAAAGGAGGCAATTCTTCCAAACTATTGTAATAAGTAAGCGGTAATCTTCCGGCGGGATTATAATCCCCGAACAGGACTTCGGCAACAGCGTTTCCGCCTTGTTCACCCGGATAGCAGGCATTGACAATGGCAGGAATATTTTCATCCAACCAATTGATCGCCAAAGAGCTTCCGGCAACAAGCACCACAATCGTATTCGGATTGATTTTATAGATTTCTTTGATAAATTCCATTTGGTCGGCAGGCAATTCTATCGTTTCCCTGTCTTGTCCTTCCCTCTCTATGGTTTTATTGACTCCAAGCACCGCAATCACTTTTTCACAGGAACGAACCGCTTTTCCGGCTTCTCCATACAGGTCTATTCTTGCTTCGGGAGTAGGCGCCGGCGCTTTCCACTGTAGACGGGCGACAGCATAATCCCGGTTCTTAAAATATTCAGCTTTCAGATGATATGTTTTTCCAGCTTCGAGGAATATTCCAACGGTATCCATAGTCATTGGTCGTCCCCACCAGGAGTCAATCAATTTCTTATCGTCTATAAACAAACGGCAGCCGTCGGAGGAAGTGAAATTCAAGACATATCGTCCGGAAACGGTAGGTTTTAATTTTCCTGTCCAACGAATCGACAAGGGTGTGGGAGGCAGAAAAGGATCCGGAGCCTGATTGGCAGGTTCGTAGTTAACCCACTCTTCTTTACGTATTTTAGGAGTTCCCTCCAACGACATATTGGTAAAATATTCCGCTGTCAAACCTTCCGGAAAATATTCTTTAGAAATGAATTCCATTCCGTCGACAGCCGATTTCCAGGGCGCGTAAACTATTTTCACCTGATCTCCTACCCTATTTCGAATACCTTGAAGTATGGGTACCGGAGCATTCGCAGGAACACCGCTATAATCTCCGTATTCGCAGGAACCTGCATTGATTCCGACCACGGCAATCGATTTTACTTTTTTCGGATTCAACGGCAAAGTATTATTCTTGTTTTTCAACAAAACGATACTCTGACGGGCTGCTTCAAGCGCTAATTGTTGGTGTTTTTCAGAACCTACCACCGAAGGCGCTATCCGATTGTATGGGTTATGCGCCGGATCGTCGAATAATCCTAAACGCATCCGACCTCTTAATACCCGGTAAGCGGCAGTATCGATATCCGCATCCGTTACCATATATTGTTTGTAGGCTTTCAATAAAGGATCGATGAACACCTCGTCGCCACATTCCAAATCCAAACCGGCTTTGATGGATAATGTTGCCGCGGCTTCTTTGGTCTTTACATATTTCATCGTCCACACCAACAAACCCGGACCCCCGCAATCGGAAACCACATATCCGTCAAAACCCCAATCCCGGCGCAACACTTTGGTCAACAACCAGGGATTAGCAGTACAAGGAAGATCGTTTATCGCATTATACGCCGACATGATCGAGGCTGCTTTTCCTTCTTTGATCGCCATTTCAAATGCCGGAAAATAATATTCCCTCAATTGTTTTTCCGGAATCTGCGGGTTACATTCAAACCGATTGTGTTCTTCATTATTGGCGGCAAAATGCTTGGGAGTAGAAACTACTTTCAGGTAACGGGAGTTATTTCCTTGCAATCCTTTTACAAACTGAGTTCCCAATACACCGGAAAGAAAAGGATCTTCTCCATACGTCTCCGGAGTGCGACCCCATCTCGGATCCCGCGCCATATTGATGGTTGGAGACCAAAAACTAAGTAAATCCGAATATTGTTCTTTTTGATCTTTGCCTTGATTCAATTCGTTCCAACGTCCCCTGGCTTCATCGGAAATCGCAGTTGCAATCTGATAATGCAATTCCGGATTCCACATACCGGCTAATCCGATGGCTTGAGGAAAAACCGTAAAACGTCCGGGACGAAGTATTCCGTGCAATGCTTCATTTCCATGATAATAGCTACTGATACCCAATCGGGGAATACCGGGAGATGTCGCTCTGAGCAAGCTGATTTTTTCTTCTACGGTCAACCGGGATAATAAATCCATAATCCGGTCGTGTTCGGAAGCATTTTCGTCCCTGAATAATTCCTTTTGTTGGGAACTCACGGACATGACTACACAAAACAGGCAGAAGAAAACGGTTTTCCACTGTTTTAATAAATTACGGTTTTTAATTTGCATTGCCATATATGAGTAGTTTTAGAATCCCGGCGGACGGTTTTCGGGTTTAACGCCCCATTTTTTCGAAGGTTGTTTTCCCATTTTGAACACCATCATTCCTCCGTTCATAATATGCTCATGACGGATATAGGTTTCCTTATAATCTTTCCCATTTAGTTTAACCGACTGAATATAAATTTCATCCGGAGATTTTTTAGGCGCTGAAATCTTAAATGTTTTTCCGCCTGGCACTTGTATTTCGGCTTGTTCTACCAACGGAGAGCCTAATACGTAAATTCCATTGGCGGGATTCACCGGATAAAAACCGAGCGCACTGAAAACATACCATGCCGACATTTCTCCGCAATCTTCATTTCCGGCATATCCGGAAGACATCGTGTTATACATCTCGTTCATGATTTTTGAAGTATAGAATTGAGTCTTCCAGGGCTGTCCTACATAATTGTATAAATAAGCGACATGATGGCTGGGTTCGTTTCCATGCGCGTATTGTCCGATAAAGCCCGAAGCATTGCTGTTGATTTCTCCTCCTTCTCCTGAATGACTCAATGTAAAGAAATCGTTCAGTTTGTTGACAAAGGCGTTGTCTCCTCCGGTCAATCGCACCAAATCCTGAATATCTTGTGGCACATACCAATAATATTGCCAGGCGTTTCCTTCCGTGAAAGGTTGTCCGCCGTTAGCGCCATATTTGAACGGATCGAATGGTTCAATCCAGTTTCCTTTATCGTCTTTGGATTGGAAAAACTTCGTTTGAGGGTTATGGAGATTCCTGTAATATTGCGAACGACTGATAAAGCGTTTATAATCGTCTTCTTTGCCTAATTTCTTTGCCAACTGCGCCACGCACCAGTCATCGAAAGCCATTTCCAACGTAATGGAAACGGATTGAGTTTGTATATTTTCAGGCATATATCCGTATTTTTCCCAAACATTGAATGGCGAATTCTGATGGTTTCTCAACGATGAATTTTTCACCGCCTCGTATGCTTTATGGATGTCAATTCCGGGAATTCCTTTCAACACGGCATCAACAATTACCGGAATGGAGTGATTGCCGATCATACAGTAATTGTCTTGCCCCCACAATTGCCAGATCGGAAGAAATCCGAAAGTTTCATACTGACGCATCAGACTTTTAGCGAAATCCGCCGTCCGTTCGGGTTGTAAAATCGTATATAAAGGATGCGCCGCCCGGTAAGTATCCCACAAGGAGAATGTAGAATAATGCGTTCCTCCTCCTGTATTGGCTGTATTCCGCTCCGAAAAATCAGTAGCCATATAGTCGCCATTCAAATCCGACATCACATTCGGTTGAATGAAAGTATGATAAAGTCCGGTATAAAAAATTTCCTTTTGCTTTTCCGTGGCTTCGATCTTGATTTTACCCAGTTCATTTTCCCATAACTGATCGGCTTTAGAAACAATCTGACCAAAATCCCAACCCGGAATTTCTTTCGCTAAATTTTCTTTCGCATTGGTAATCCGGACCGGAGAAATCGCTATTTTAACCAATAAAGGTTTTCCATCGCTGGTGTCGAAATCGAAAGCGGCATTCAATGAAGTGCTGTTCAATACGTTGGCATTATGATATACCGTACCCCAATCTACCATCATGTTGTGAGCAATCGGCTTAGAAAATTGGGCGTAAAAATACACCTTACGAAGTCTCGCCCAACCGGTGATGATGCGGTATCCTTCGATGGTATAATCGTCAACGACTCTGATTTGTGAATTCGCAATCTGTGTATCCCAACTGTGTTTTTTCCGGGAGTGGTTCAGGTTAACCAACAGTCTTCCCTTCTCCCCTTTGGGGAAAGTATAGCGGTGAAATCCGGCATGAGTGGTTGCCGTTAATTCCGCGTTGATATTGTTGTCCAACAGTTTGACCTGATAATATCCTGCTTTCGCGGATTCCTGGTCATGAGAAAAATTCGATTTGAAATGAGAAGGATCAGAAGTATTCACTTCGGTTTTTGATGAAACCGGCATCAACAGGATGTCAAAAAAATCAGCCAATCCGGTTCCGCTTAAATGGGTGTGACTGAATCCGACCATTGTTTTATCGTTGTAGTTATATCCGGAATTATAATCCCAGTCTACTTCGGTCCGGGTATCCGGGCTCAATTGTATCATTCCGAAAGGAACTGTCGCTCCGGGATAATTATTACCGGCGAGTCCGCCGTCCACAGGACCTGTTCCGATAAAGGGATTTACATAACTCGTGATGTTTTTTTGTGCTTGCAGCGCAAAAGCGCAGACAGATAAGGCTATAAATAAAACTATTTTTTTCATCATAAGGTAATTTTAAATTAATAATTTAAGTACGTTTCCATCATTCGTTGAAAGTTAAGCCTCATAATTTATAACTTAATACTCATAAACTGGAAAACTGGAAAACAAGACACGGAATACACTGATTTTTCTCGTCAATGTATTCCGCGTACTTATTCATAAGTTTCTACCGAATCAGAATACCAAGACTTTAACTGTTTTAACTGAATCGTTTTGAGCGACTTTAACAACATAAGCTCCTTGGGCTACATGGCATACTTGCTCCGCACCCGCCTGGCATACGCCTGCCGTCACTACTTGTCCGTTGACTGAAACAATGGTGTAAGTAGCATCCTTTGATGAGATATTCTTCATCACAACCGCATTTTTGGCAGCATATACATCGACATTTCCAAGGGCTTCCTGTGTAATGTTTGTTTTAATATAATCTACAGTAACAAAATTACTTGCCACATTGGCCTGGTCGACAGCTTGTACTCCAAAAGTATAATTGCTGGTAGGAATATTCAATTCGATTGAGTTTTTAGCAATCAAAGGAATAATACCTCCTCCGATTTTCAATTTACCGGTGGTCAAATCTGCAGGAGCATAAACATAAACCGCATTTGTTTCTTTATTTTTTACATAAATATTGTAACGAAGCGCATTCTGAGATGTTTCAGCATCAGTAGCTCTACTCCAGGTGAATGTGTATTTTCCATTTACATAAGTTGCAATCAGGTTTGACGGTTCAACAGGAGCTGTATTGGATCTGATTCCATTCCCCAGGTCATTTCTCAGGA
The DNA here is from genome assembly GCA_031556755.1 of Bacteroidales bacterium. Lineage (GTDB taxonomy): Bacteria > Bacteroidota > Bacteroidia > Bacteroidales > Azobacteroidaceae > JAIRVZ01. The sequence continues at coordinate 5,251 of JAVBSK010000294.1, forward strand.
AGCGGTTCGGCCATCCTGCGGCATTTCCCCATCCATAGTAAGACAAATCAAGATTCATATCGTTGGTCATATCAACCATATTTGCAGTTCCTGGTCTTGCTCCCGGTCTGATTTCCTTACAAGTATAAGTGTTATTCGCATTTCCATAGTAAATAGCCGTGAAATTGGGAATATCATATCCGGAAGTAAAGATGTCATTGAATCCGTCGTTGTTAACATCACCCACCGTAATATTAGCAGCTTGAGATTTCACCAATCCGGTAGTAGCGCTTTCCAACTTGGTGAAAGTATCATCTCCATTGGAAATATGAATATTAGCTACATTACCGGTTATTTCAACCATGTCGTCATATCCGTCTCCGTTCATATCTGCGAAAACGATATCACATTTTTCATTTTTATCCAATGCATAGTTTACTTTGGTAAACGTTCCGTCACCACGGTTTTTATACAATGCAGATGTCCACGCTTCCGAATCCGACCAACCGATATTCACGATATCAGGATAACCGTCGTTATTGAAGTCTCCGACATGGATGCTACCTCCGGCCATTTGGGCGAAGTTCGTTTCATCCATATTGTTTTTCGAAATTTCGAATTTTCCTTTTACGTTTTTGTAAACCGCAGTGAAACGACCGGTTCCGGTAAATCCGAGCGGATGTGTTCCTTCGATATTACCGTTCACCACCAGGTCAGTCCATCCGTCATTGTCAATATCAACAGCATTCAATAAGTGTCCTACACGGTCTCCGTCTCCGGATACCATACCC
>JAVBSK010000299.1:0-8627 GCA_031556755.1 Bacteroidales bacterium
TGGTAGGCCTTTTCGGAAATGTCTTCGATGAATAAGATCGTATTTTGAGGATTAAAGTCCAGGAAAGTGCCTCGAAGGCTACTTAAGACGGATAGGTTACCGCCCCTGAGTTGTCCGGTTTCATTTCCTTCCCTGTTCAAAGGATGGGGATTGATTTCGTATTCCGGAATTTTTCCTTCCAGAACGTCGAGTAGAAGTAAAGTAGAGATATCTTCACCTTCTTCGGCCATATGTGAAGTCATGGGAGCGTGAATGCTTGAATATCCGTTGTTGGAAATCAGTGCGTGTAATGCGGTAATATCACTGTAACCGATGATTTGTTTTGGATTTTCTTTGAAGAATTCGAAAGATAGATCCTGTAGGAGATGTACTATCCCGTAACCTCCCCGGGCGCATAGAATCGCCTTGCATTCCGGATTATTCATCGCTTGTTGCAAATCGAATAATCTCTCTTTTTTTGTACCCGCGAACCGTCCGTATTCTGAAAAAATATGTTCTCCCATCCGGATGCAGAATCCCCTCCTTTTCAACAGTAAATCGGTATTGATGACATAATTGCGATTGACCTTTCCAGAAGGAGCAACTATGAAAATCAAATCGCCTTTTTGTAGAAAAGGAGGGGATTTTATCATATGGTTTGAATTGTCAGATGAGCTGGAAATTTATACGTCGATGTTTGCATACGTTGCATTTTCTTCGATAAATTCCCTGCGGGGAGCGACATCCTCACCCATCAACATGGAGAAAATGTGATCGGCCTCGGCGGCATTATCGATAGAGACCTGGCGAAGTGTACGATTCTCCGGATTCATGGTTGTGTCCCACAACTGTTCGGCGTTCATTTCTCCAAGACCTTTGTAACGCTGGGTATGTATTGATTTTTCTTCTCCGCTTCCATACTTGTCAATGAATGCCTGGCGTTGTTGATCATTCCAGCAATATTCTTCGATTTTTCCTTTCTTGCAAAGATAGAGTGGAGGAGTTGCGATGTATAGATATCCTAATTCCAGTAATTTACGCATATGTCTGAAGAAGAATGTCATGATCAGGGTGGCAATGTGGCTTCCGTCCACGTCGGCATCTGTCATGATGACTATTTTGTGGTATCTCAATTTGTTGATGTTCAGATCTTTGGAGTCTTCTTCCGTGCCTATGGTAACGCCAAGCGCAGTGTAAATATTTCTAATTTCTTCACTTTCGAGCACTTTGTGAGGCATCGCTTTTTCCACGTTCAGGATTTTACCTCTCAAAGGAAGAATTGCCTGGAAAGCCCGGTCACGACCTTGTTTGGCTGTTCCTCCTGCCGAGTCTCCTTCGACAAGAAATATTTCGCATCTGTGAGGATCTTTGTCTGAACAGTCTGCCAGTTTTCCTGGTAATCCGCCTCCTGCCAGGGGAGATTTGCGTTGTACCATTTCACGCGCTTTGCGGGCGGCATAACGTGCGGTTGCGGCCAGGATGACTTTATCTACAATGATTTTAGCTTCTTTCGGATGTTCTTCGAGATAATATCCAAGCGCTTCGCTGACGGCCTGATCTACAGCTCCGATAACTTCATTATTGCCCAGTTTAGTTTTTGTTTGTCCTTCAAACTGAGGTTCAGCCACTTTGATGGAAATAACAGCGGTAAGTCCTTCTCTGAAATCGTCTCCGCTGATTTCGATTTTGACTTTGTCGAGCATCTTGGAATCTTCAGCATATTTTTTCAAAGTGCGAGTCAAGCCGCGACGAAAACCAGCCAGGTGAGTACCCCCTTCTATTGTATTGATATTATTTACATAGGAATATACATTTTCATTATATGACGTATTGTATGTCATCGCAACTTCAACGGGAATTCCTTGCTTTTCGGTAGTAATATGTATGACATTCTCAATCAGAGGCTCCTTGGCTTCATCTATGAATTTGACGAATTCTTTCAATCCTTCAGAAGAATAGAACGTTTCAGTTTTGAAAGTGCCATCATCTTTGGTGACTCTTTTGTCTGTTAGTTTGAGATCGATTCCGGCATTCAGATATGATAATTCCCTTAAACGACTGGCCAGAATATCATATTTATATTCGGTAACGGTGAAAATGGAAGCGTCCGGTTTGAAAGTGATAATTGTTCCTCTTTTCTCTGTCGTACCTGTGACTTGGATATCTCCCAATGGTTTTCCACAGGAGAATTCCTGTACGTAAATTTTTCCATCTTTATGAATCTCCGCACGAAGATGTGTCGAAAGGGCGTTCACACAAGAAACCCCGACGCCATGTAATCCTCCGGATACCTTATATGAGTCTTTGTCGAATTTACCACCAGCATGTAGCACGGTCAATACAACCTCTAAGGCTGATTTTTGTTCTTTTTCGTGGAAATCAACAGGAATTCCGCGTCCGTTGTCTTTGACGGTGATGGAATTGTCCTCATTGATATATACTTCAATGTGGGAACAATATCCAGCAAGCGCTTCGTCGATTGAATTGTCAACAACCTCATAAACCAAATGATGTACACCTTTTTGGCTGATGTCTCCGATGTACATGGCAGGTCTTTTCCTGACCGCTTCTAAACCCTCAAGTACTTGAATACTGTCTGCGGAATATCCGTTTGACGTTTTTTTAGCTTCTTCGCTCATTCTACTTATTATATGTTGTTGATTCAGGAATAATTTGAATAACACTTAAGGAGGTATTTTCTTTCCTGAAAGAATATTGGTTTTATTAAAAAGCTAACAAAGATACAAAAAAAAACGAACTTGTCAAAATTGAATAAAAAAGTGAGAAAAGTTTTGGCGGTTTAAAAAAAGGTCGTATATTTGCACCCGCAAACGAGGAGTTCGACTTTCGAACCAAGTTAAATTCAGCCTAATGGCCCATTCGTCTATCGGTTAGGACGCAAGATTTTCATTCTTGAAAGAGGGGTTCGACTCCCCTATGGGCTACGATAATAAAAAATAAAATAAAGAGATTTCAAAGAGATGGCAAATCATAAATCATCTGTAAAAAGAATTAGACAAACTCAAGTAAAGAGACTGAGAAACAGGTATTATGCTAAAACAGCAAGAAATGCTGTGAAAGTGCTTCGTAATACTTCAGATAAGGCAGTGGCTTTAGAGTTGTATAAAAAAGTTTCTTCCATGTTGGATAAATTGGCAAAGAAAAATGTCATTCATAAAAACAAAGCAGGTAACCTGAAATCAAAGTTGGCTTTGCATGTGAATAAGTTGAATTGATTATAAAGATATATCTTCAGATAGAATAAGAAAAGTTGGGCTTTCTAGTCCGACTTTTTTTATTGATATATATTGTAATTTCTTTATGTAATATTTGGAAAAACGAAAAAGTTGGAGTATATTTGCAGTACGTCGAGCGAGATGTTATGTTGAAAATTTAAATAAAAGCCGCATCGTCAATTGGGAAACTCATCAAATTAATCACAATTCCGAGGCAAGCTCTTATTATCAATGGCGGGCCGCACCTTTCGGGGTATGCTTAGCACGGCGGATTACAAAGGTGATAAAGCACTCAAATCATGTCATACGGAGTTTTTTCAAATTTACGGTGCGGTTCTTTTATATATGAAAAAGATACCATTCCTTATCCTCTTCACTTTCCTTTTTTTGAATAATTCTCTTGGAGGACAACAACTTCCTTTACAGAGGGATTCATTAGTGACCGATACCACCATGCATGTCCGTGGGAAAACGGTTGAAATTATTTCGCAATCAGAGAAGAAAATAACAGGAACGTCTTTGGGAAAAATTTCTTTCGACCCGGTTGCCGTGAAAAAATTACCTTCAATTTTAGGAAATACTGATTTGCTGAAGCTCCTGGAATTGACTCCCGGTGTGCAAAATGCAGGAGATGCCAACACGAACATGTATGTGAGGGGAGGAGAGCCGGGGCAAAATTTACTTCTTTACAATGATGTTTCATTATATACTCCCGGACATCTCCTGGGATTTTTTCCCCTTTTCAATGCAGATCATTTAACTAATCTGGAGTTAGTGAAAACAGGAATGAATGCTCGTACCGGAGGTCGATTGAGTTCTGTTATTGCCGTGAAGAGCAGACAAACCATTCCTGATAAAATTTCGCTTATGGGTAATGTTGGTTTGTTGTCCTCCCAGTTGACGCTGGAAGCCCCGCTTTCCGAAAAATACGCACTGTATTTATCCGGACGGAAAACTTATATAGAACTGTTGATGCAGCCGTTGTTGAATGCGACGGTAAATAATAACTCAGAAAACAAGGTGGAAAACACCGATTACGGTTTTTGGGACGGAAACATGACTTTCGTAGGAAATTTATCTGAAAACAATAAATTGGTGATTGATGCCTTTTGTAGTCAGGATAGATTCAATATTCAGGATAATGACCTGCTGCTGAACGGAGAACTAAGCTGGAAAAACCAGTCTCTTTCAGCCCGGTGGGATACCCGGATCCGGGAGAATAAGTTCTCGCAACAAGTCTCTTACAGCAATTACAACAATCAGTTATTATCTTCCCAATCGGAAATGAATCTGAACTACTCATCGGAAATAAAAGATATGGGATATCAGAATTCCTATTCGTTCCGGGTAAAAGAAATTCCGTTGGAAACAGGCTTACAATATGTTTTTCATCAACTCAAACCCCAGACTTCCCAGGTCAGAAATGCAGACATGGTGTATCACACCAATGCTTTTCCCAAACAAATCGCTCATGATATTTCAGTTTTTGTCTCATCGTCTTTTCGCCTGAATTCCAGCACTAAGATGGATGCGGGATTGCGCTATAACGTCTATTCCGAGCAAAAAGAAAATAAGAAAACGTTTTTTTCTATAGAACCGCGCTTGTCTGTCTCCTACAGATTGAACGAAACAACGATACTCCGGGCAGCCTATGATAAACAAAATCAATATCTGAATCTTTTGACCTCGTCCAATGTGGGTTTGCCTGTCAATAGTTGGATTGCGGCATCCGGGGATATTTCACCTCAGTTTGCCAATCAATTTTCGGCAGCTTATTATAAGACTTTCAAGAATGACGCTTATGAATTATCTGCTGAAGTTTATTACAAGACAATGGGTAATGTAATGGAGTATAGCCGGAATTTTACCGGAAATGATGAGAATGATTTTAAAAATAATATCTTTTATGGTTTTGGAAGAGCCTACGGTTTAGAACTGATACTGAAGAAAAACCATGGAAAATTAACCGGATGGCTCAGTTATACGCTTGCCCGTTCCGACCGTAAAATGAATGGAATAAACGAGGGGAAAACGTTTCCTGCAAAGTTTGATCGCAGGCATGATCTTTCACTGGTTGGAGCTTATTCATTCAATGAACGCTGGGACGCTTCGTTGGTTTGCATTTATGCAACCGGAAATGCCTATACGCTTCCTTCTTCATGGTATTTTATCAACAATACGCCGGTCAAAGAATATGCGGACTATAATTCCGCCCGTATGCCTGACTACAGTCGGACGGATATCTCCGTCAACTATTGGTTTAAAAAAGACAATGGCCTTAATTTTTCCATTTACAATATGTTTATGGTAGATAATCCTGTATATATATTCCTGAATCTGAAACAAGACAAAGATTCAGGTAATCTGTTTATTGAAGTCAAGAAAAAGAGATTGTATACGATTATTCCATCGATCAGTTGGAGATTTAAATTTTAAAGCTAGTTGTACGGATTATCCTGAAATCCTATTCTCAGGGAATGACGATTTATTGAGTTAAAACCGTAATTACTTTTGTAAATAAATCAGGAGCAAGCAAGAAATAAATAAAAATAACAGAGAGTGATGAATAAATTGTTTCCGGTTTTATTGTTTTGTGGCCTATTCTTTTTTGCCTGTCAGCAAGAGGGAGATCTGGGTTATGTTGAGTACGAACCCAAGATTGTTGTTGAAGGATGGATTGAAAACGGAACTCCTGCAACCGTTATGCTTTCATGGTCTGTTTCTTTCAATCAGGATCCGGATACGGCTTCTTTATTGCAGCATGTAATACGTTCCGCTAAGGTATCTGTGAGCGACGGTGTTCAAACAGAAATACTTACTTTGGGAATCGATAAGGATTACATACCCCCGTATACTTATTATGGAAATACATTGATCGGAGAGTCCGGAAAAATATATACTTTGACAGTAGAATACCGGAATTCGCTGATTTCTGCCGAAACTTATATTCCGGAACCGATCCCTTTGCGGGATTACCGCTTCGTGAAAGCTCATCCTGCAGATACTTTTGGGTATGTACATATTGCCTTCGAAAATACTTTAAGTGATGATGCCTGCTATCAGGTTGCGACAAAAACGGGAAAAGAAAAAGTTTATACTCCGTGTTTATCTGGAAACATGCGGCCGGATATGTTTGAGAAAGGGGAAAAAGTAGATATTCAGATCAATAAAGGACCTGTATTGTTTCCGAAATTGAACCTGGATACTTATTTCCTGGAAGGAGATGTTATTTCTTTGAAATTCAGGACACAACCGCAACACGGATATAATTTCTGGACGAGTTGGCAAAATGAAGTTTTGAATACGCAGAATCCGATTTTTCCCGCCAATACCAGTCTGAGTTCCAATATAGAAGAAGGGATAGGAATTTGGTGTGGTTACGGAACTTATACTTATACCATCGACACTGGCAAAAAAAATACGGACTGAATGCTCAATCCGTATTTGTGTATTTACAAACTGAATTATTCCTGGAAGTTTTGAATGAAGTTCATCCAATGCTCTATGACCGTATCGAAACCTTCAGAGAAATAAACGGCAGGTTCCGCTTTTGATCCGTCGTTGAAATATAACATAGGATTGCTGTGCCATTCATTTATCGTGACTTCAACATTCTTATCAGTTTTATGATCCGAGTAAGTCGTTGTATAAGTTTCTTTGACGGCTTCGCTTTTGAGATTAGCGATTGTAGAATTGTCAGGAGTATAAATCAGAGAGAACTTGATATATTTGTTTTCTGACGCTACTGAACTTTCCACATACTCTTTTTCAATAGCTTCTCTTTTAGATAAATATTGTTGCAAAGTCCAGGTGTTATTTTTTGACATATAATAAGTAGTGTCACAAGTATAAGTTTCCATCTCATATTTATATTCAGCCTGATCCGATTCTGTGGAATAATTCTGAAAGTCTACATCTCCTGCCAGTTTCCATTTGTTCAGAATACTCATGGAAGCGTTTCCGGTTCCTGAAGAAGCCTCTTCATCGGTGATCATTTCGTCGATATTTCCTGTGAATTTTCCGGAAAGCGCCATCAGATCTTTTCCATTTTTCTTCAGGGAAGTCGTTGCAATTCCTGTCGCTTTGGCGGCGGAAGATACAAAGCTGTATTTGCCGAAAGTCAGGTTGCAATCTGCAGATCTGGGAGCCTTGTCATTGCCTTCGAAATCTGCGTTCAGGGCGCCTGTCGCCACTTCTGTTCCATCAACTTTGATGCTCAGATTCAGTTTTTTAGGCATTTCTTGTTTTTGGGAAACAGTGTAATAATCGTAATAATAATATTCGTATTCCGGATCATATACACGTTCAGCCCTTTCTTCTTCTATAGTCATATAGTAAGGAGAAGCTTCACCGGTGATTGTGATTTGAGCGTTGTTTGTTTTTCCTTCCGGAGTAGCCGGATACTTGATAATAAACTCATTGCCCCCTTCAACAATATCCCAGCTTTCGGTTGATGCGTTCCAGGTCATTGTTTGGTTGAAACGGTTGATGCGAAGAATATCATCAGCGCTTTTCAATCCGGATTTTTTTTCTTCAGGTATCACAATCACTTCTTTTTGCTCCACGGACAAGAAGTAATCCAGGCTGGCTAAGGCCGAAATACCTTTTTCATTTTTTAAGTCTTGCATTTCCTGAAGAAGTTCATCGGAATCTGCCGCCAATTGTTCTTTTGCAGTTTGAGGAGTTAATACGTTTCCTTTTTCATCGTCATCATTACAGGAAATAAATCCTACAGACAAAGTAGCTATTGCTACCATCGTTAAAAATAATTTTTTCATTTTGAAATAAAAAATATTTAGTTAATGAATTATATTTTAAATTCAGTTGTTACTTAAAATATTACATTTTCAATATTGTAAACGCGGTTTCATGGCAATAAACATGCCAAAGGTATGGAAAATGATTGGAATTTTTTAGAAAATGAATGAAAATTTATGTTTAACGCTATAAACGTGGTAACTTTGCCGCTGTATTCCTTATTTTTGAGAATACTGAAATTTAATGAATTTATGACAGACAAATTCGACATCAGGGAACAGCGTTTTGATAAGGAAAAAGACTTTGAGAATGCTCTCAGGCCCCTTTCATTCAGGAGTTTCAGCGGACAGGAAAAGATTGTGGAAAATCTGAAAATCTTTGTCATGGCCGCGAAGATGCGTTCGGAAGCCTTGGATCACGTGTTGTTGCATGGGCCTCCCGGATTGGGGAAGACAACACTCTCCAATATCATAGCCAATGAACTGAACGTCGGATTTAAAATCACATCGGGACCCGTATTGGATAAACCAGGTGATTTGGCTGGTGTACTCACTTCGTTGGAAAAAAATGATGTGTTGTTCATTGATGAAATCCACCGCCTGAGTCCGATTGTAGAGGAATATCTCTATTCTGCGATGGAAGATTATCGCATTG
>JAVBSK010000095.1:0-9389 GCA_031556755.1 Bacteroidales bacterium
AGGTAGCCTTTATTTTTTTTGAGTTATCTGTATCAATGACTTTTATTTTTTGATAAACTTACAAACGCTTTCATTTACTTTCAATAGATAATTTCCTAAAGATAAATCCCTCACATCCACGAAATTACTATCTGTTTCTGATTGTAGAATTAATTTACCCAACAGATTGTATATCCTCACCTGAACCGTTTTGCCTTCATCGTTCGGAAAATAAATCACATCGGTAGATGGATTCGGATAGACTGAGATCCTGTTGTCGTATTTCACAACGTCCATTCCTGTCGCGATGTTGGAAATGGCCATCCAACCCACCATTTCTTTCTTGGCTAAATAAGCCGTAGCCCCTGAATTTTCGGTTTGCTTGTAGAATGTCGCCTCGGTATTCGTGAGGTTCTTGATGCGAAGTTCAGCCCCGTACTCGTCATTGGCAGTCTGCATGGTGGCGAAAAAGAGCGGATTGTTGAGACTTTCCTTGAAATCAGCCGTTCCCAGATTGGATATCAAAGCGTTGATTCCGGTTTCCACGCCGTTTCCTACAACTACCAGGCGTTCGTTTATCATTCCCCTGCCGGGAGTTACGGCCAGGTATGAAAAACTTTCCTGATAGACTGTATTTGCTTTTGCAGACTCTTTGACCAACCTGACCTCAAATCCGGTTGTCGTCACATTCCTGATACGGATGGAAACCGGTATGGAATTCGTGCTGGATGTCAGGGTCGTCAAAACGACTGGAGTAACAGGAAGTGCTGCAGGAAATGTGATGGTAGTCCATTCCGGTTTAACCGTAGTGCTCTGGCAAGTTCCAATGATTCCTCCCCAGTCGATATTCCCCGCAGACTGTAACAGGAATGAAGAAAATTCACTGTTTCTGAAAGAGGAAGTCTGGTATGACCACGGCAATACGCGGATATCAAATCTGTCTTTAAGAGCTAATGATCTGACCCGTTGTGTCAGCAATGTGGATGAATTGCTTAATCCGGTCGGAGGCCCGAGCAGGGCGCAGGGAGTATTCTCAAATTTACTTCCCAGGTAAACTGAATTCCAGTCCGTAGAGTTAACTGTGTATGAACCCATGATGATGTTGCCCGGTTCCGTGATACTGTACCCTACAGTATTGGTATAGGCGGTATATTTGCCATCTTTGCCCAGAAATCTCAGTCGGTAAGTATAATCCCCCGGTGTTTTCAGATCTACGGGGATGTCTATTTTAGCAATCGAAGAATTACTGATGGAATCAATTTGTTCAAAAGCTCCATCTCCTGTTTTTCTTTCCAGCAAAAGCGCGGTGGCCAGTTTTCCGTTTGGATTGGTTCCCATGGAGATGGCGAAATTCGTACGATCTGTACTCATCAAAGTGGAACTGATGACGGGCGCCTTATATACATATTTAGGAACATATTGTTTGACCGGATTATAAGCCATAACGGATTTATTGTTCTGATACCAGACCCCGGCAGGAGTTAAAGTAGAATCCCCGTAAATCAGATATCTTTTTTCTTCCACATTATTATATATGGCATATCTTTCCACAAAAGAAGCAGTGTCCAGCATCGTGGTGAAAGCGGTGATGTCTTTCAACTGTTCCGCCTGTTGTCCGGCTTTGTCGGAAGGCCAGCTTTCTGTTGTCCAGTTTGCCCCGTTGTTCCACTCCGTAACCCAGATCGGACGTTTGCTTTGGTCATGTATGGACTTGATATAACTATAGAATTGTTGTGCGCTTTGCCCACCCCGGTAAAAGTGGAGGCAAACAAAATCAATTCTGTATCCCGCCGAATCGGCCTTTTGTATGAATTTCAGCAGGCGAGCGCTGTTACCGTCGGTAGGAGCCGGGGACCCGATGCGCAATCCGGAACGCATGAAGTTAGGCCACAATTGTATACATTCGTCTTCACTCATTGTCGTTGGAGTCTGGTCTTTGTGATCGTCGGCATTCCACGGTTCATTGAATCCCAATACCGCAGTTGAATTGGTACGGCTTTCTATGTTGCTCCAGGAATCCCAATGACGGAAGTGTCTCATCGGGGAAAATTCATAATTGTCTGTAGAACTGGAACCTGCGCCCCAGTCATAATACCAGGAAACTCTTAGAGAGTCCCTGCGGACGCCTCCTCCTGCATGTCCTTTCTTGGAAACATACCTCCATTTGAAAACACGGATGAATGCGATGGTCTGGTCTAGCTCCGGTTGTAATTCGGAGAGTTCCAGATCTTGTGCGTCAGCGACAAATACCCTGCTGTATCCTGAACCGTCGTTCGATGTGGCAAAGGTGGCCATATAGCCTTTTTTCAATTTGAAAGAGCGGATTTTTCCATCCATCTCTCCCAGGTTTTTGTGATAATCTATCCCGTATTTTTTTGAAGTCCCCTGAAAAGACTTATCTGTAAAAGCTTCCAGTGGTTGATAATTGGATGGATGGGGGATGACGACAGCTCCTTGTACGTAAATCTCAACCCTGACGTTGTTGTCTTTCAAGGCGGAGACCCCATTTATTTTGATGTTTTTTAAATACTTCGAGATGACTTGTGTCGGAGTCAGGTTCAGGAAATATAACCAGGACGTTTCCGTTTTCAGGTTTACCGTACTGTTTACTAACGGAGTACTTCCGCTCAACCGGAGTTCAGACTTGTCTTCTATGACAATCTCGGAATCAGAGTAAGACGTTGCCGTCTTATTTCCCGTTACTATGACTTCCGCTGCATTCGTAACAATACTCCATGCAAGCAATGAGCAAAAAAGTAAAATTTTGTTTCTCATTATATTTTAAAGATTAAGAATGATATTTACATATTTCGAAACAAAAGTAATGCCTTTATTTCTCAAAAAGGTTGAAAAATATTTCAATTAACTCCGTTTTTGTCTCCGTGGAATGAAAATTATAATTGCTTGTAATATTTTGGAAACTGTTAGAATGTTATTGCCGTCATGCTTCTTGCCCGAATGAAAACATTCTCTGTTGATCATAGAATGATAGATAGGTTTTTTCTGTTAATTTGAAAAACCGGCATTATCACCGGATGGATAATAGCTTTGGGATGCCCCGGGCAAACAAAGCTCAACCCGGGGTCTTTTTATACTTAATTTTTAAAAACCAACTCTTCACCTGTTTGATCTATCAAAATCGGTTTGTTGCGATCGATGTTTCCGGACAAAATCTCTTTCGACAATTGATTCAATATCCGTTTTTGAATGACCCGTTTTACCGGACGCGCTCCGAATTGCGGATCGTAACCTTCTTCGGCAATGAAGTCAACAGCAGCATCCGTATATTGAAGTTCGATACCGTTTTGAGCCAGATTCCGGGAAATACCTTTCAATTGCATCAATACGATTTCTCGGATTTCTTCTTCGTTCAACGGAGTGAACATGATGATTTCGTCTATCCTGTTCAGAAATTCCGGACGAATGGTTTGTTTCAATAAATCTAATATTTCCAATTTGGTTGTTTCTATGATATCCTCTCTGTTCTCAGGATTTATTTTTTCGAAATTCTCACGAATAAGTGATGAACCCATATTGGAAGTCATGATAATGATCGTATTCTTGAAATTAACCACGCGTCCCTTGTTGTCGGTCAGTCGTCCGTCGTCCAGGACCTGTAATAAGATATTGAATACATCCGGATGCGCTTTTTCAATTTCGTCGAAGAGAATTACCGAATAAGGTTTGCGGCGCACTGCCTCTGTCAGTTGTCCGCCTTCTTCATAGCCTACATATCCCGGAGGAGAACCGATGAGGCGGGTGACGCTGAATTTTTCCTGATATTCGCTCATGTCAATACGGGTCATCATGTTTTCATCATCGAATAAATACTCCGCCAGGGCTTTGGCTAATTCGGTTTTTCCAACACCGGTAGTCCCTAAAAAAATGAATGAGCCGATTGGACGTTTCGGATCCTGTAATCCTGCCCGACTTCTGCGCACGGCATCCGAAACAGCCGCGATAGCTTCTTCCTGCCCGACTACTCTCTCGTGTAATTCTTCTTCCAGATGCAATAATTTTTCGTTTTCACTTTGCATCATTTTACCGACTGGAATTCCTGTCCACCTGGAAACCACGTCTGCAATATCTTCAGAATCTACTTCTTCTTTGATCATGGCAGATTGTCCTTGCATCTGATTCAATTCCGTCTGGAATTGATTGATTTCTTCTTCTTTCTGACGTAGTTTTCCATAACGTATTTCCGCCACTTTGCCGTAATCACCTTCCCTTTCCGCCTTATCCGCCTGGAATTTCAGGTCTTCGATCTCTATCTTGTTTTGTTGGATTTTGTTGATGATTTCTTTCTCTGATTGCCATTTGGCTTTGAATTTACTTTCATCCTCTTTCAGATTGGCGATTTCTTTGTTCAGGTATTCCAATTTGGCCGGGTCATTTTCCCTTTTGATCGCCTCTCTTTCGATTTCCAACTGAGTAATCCTGCGGGAGATTTCGTCCAACGCTTCCGGGACTGAATCGACTTGCATCCGCAAACGGGCGGCAGCCTCATCCATTAAATCAATCGCTTTGTCTGGTAAGAATCTATCTGTAATATAACGGCTGGAAAGATGTACGGCGGCAATAATTGCATCATCTTTGATACGTATTTTGTGGTGATTTTCATATTTTTCTTTCAATCCTCTCAGGATGGATATGCTATCCGCTTCGCTTGGTTCATCGACCATAACGGTCTGGAAACGACGTTCCAAGGCTTTGTCTTTTTCGAAATATTTTTGATATTCATCCAATGTTGTGGCGCCTATTGATCTCAGTTCTCCTCTTGCCAGTGCAGGTTTCAGGATATTAGCGGCATCCATTGCTCCCTCTCCTTTGCCGGCGCCGACCAAGGTGTGGATTTCATCAATGAAAAGAATGATTTCACCTTCTGATTGAATCACTTCGTTGACTACCGATTTCAGGCGTTCTTCAAACTCTCCCTTGTATTTGGCTCCGGCAATTAATGCACCCATGTCCAGGGAATAAATCTGTTTGGATTTCAGATTATCAGGAACGTCTCCACGTACGATGCGATGAGCCAGCCCTTCTGCAATGGCTGTTTTACCTACTCCGGGCTCTCCGATCAGGATAGGATTGTTTTTGGTGCGGCGACTTAAAATCTGAAGTACCCTGCGGATTTCTTCGTCTCTGCCGATGACCGGATCCAGTTTACCGGAACGGGCGCGTTCATTCAGGTTAATGGCGTATTTTGATAAGGACTGGTAGGTATCTTCCGCTGATTGGCTGGTGACTTTATTTCCCTGACGCAATTCCTCGATGGCCGCCCTTAACTCTTTTTCCGTTACTCCGGCATCCTTCAACATGGAAGAGACCGCACTTTTTTCAGAGAATAAAGCCAGAATGATATGTTCCAGTGATACATACTGGTCGCCCATCTTTCCGCAATAATCGACAGCTTTCTGTAAAACGGCATTGGTTTCCCTGCTCAGGTAAGGTTCTCCGCCGGAAACTTTTGGGAGAGAATCTATTTCCCTGTCTAAGATGATATTGAATTGTTGAGTGTTTATTCCTAATTTTTGGAAAATAAAATTAGTAATACTTTCTCCCTCAGTCAGGATAGCTTTCATTAAATGAGCTGGTTCGATTGATTGTTGATTCTTACTTTGAGTCAACGTAATCGCTTGGTGAACCGCTTCCTGGGATTTGATTGTGAAATTGTTGAAATTCATATCTGTAGTTTTTTAAGAAGTTGGTATGTTTGAGAAACAACAAAGAGACGACCAATGTTTTTGTTCTGACAATCTGTCAGAAGTTGAGAGGGTTGTTGGGATTATCCTGAAAATAGATTGCTGTATCAGAAATTATTGTAATTTTGTCATCCAATGAATATTTGAAGTATATATACCTGTCGAACATGAAAAATAAGCAAAAACAAAGTATGTTTGCCGGAAAAAACGGACAGAATTATCTTTTCCCGTTTCTCCTTGTAACCGGACTGTTTTTATTGTGGGGCTTTGCTCACAGTCTATTGGATGTTTTAAATAAACATTTCCAGGATTCGCTGCATTTGACTAAGGCGCAATCCGGAGCAGTACAGGCGTCGGCCTATGGCGCCTATTTCCTGATGGCGATTCCTGCTGGAATCATCGCCCGTAAATTCGGATATAAAACCGGAATTATTATCGGATTGATATTGTTTGCATTAGGAGCTTTCTGGTTTGTACCTGCCGTAAGTATCAACACATTTTGGGCTTTTTTGCTCGGATTACTGATTTTGTTTTTCGGTTTGACTTTTCTCGAAACGGTAGCCAATCCCTATACGATTGTTTTAGGTCCTCCGGAAAGAGCGGCAAGCCGGATCAATCTGGCGCAGACATTCAATGCAATCGGTTGGATTTTGGGGCCTTTGGTAGGATCAGTATTGATATTTAAAAATGAATCGGATAAATCGATTCTGGAATTGTTTGTCAACGCTGTTGAGAAGGTTTTTTTAGGATTACAAGATATCGTGCCGGAAGTTACTGCTACAGCAGAACAACATACCAGCAATTCTGCACTTATCCCTCCTTATGTCGGACTGGGTGTAATCGTATTACTTGTTCTCCTGCTATTTGTTTTTGTCAAACTTCCGGAAATAACACCAGAGGATGATTCTCATGCAACACTTGAAGACTCCGATAAAATGAATCTGTCTAAATTACCATTAATCAGGCAACGACACTTTGTTTTTGCGGTTATAGCCCAGTTTTTGTATGTCGCAGCACAGACAGGAATAGGTAGTTTCTTTATTAATTACACGATTGAAGTAAAAGAACTTCACCTGACGGAAGTGCAGGGAGGTTTGTTGTTGGGACTGGGAGGAATGACATTGTTTGCCATCGGACGTTTTTTTGGAAGTATGATTATGAAAAGAGTAAAACCGGGGATTTTGTTGGGAGCTTATGCATTCATCAATTCCTTATTGATGCTGGTTGTTATTTTTAATAATAACCGTTTCGGAGTGATTGCACTTATTGCCAGCTATTTATTTATGTCCATCATGTTTCCCTCCATATTTGCTTTAGGCGTTAAGGGTTTGGGTGAAAAAACAAAAACAGCAGCTTCCATATTGATCCTGACAATTGTAGGAGGAGCTATTGCTCCGTCATTGATGGGTTTGATTGGCGCTGAAAATATGAATATAGGATTTATTGTTCCGTTGGTTTGCTTCCTGTATATTTCGTTCTTCGGATTTGCCGGTAGCAAAACGATAGTGAATAAAAAATGACCCTATACATCAAAAGGGATGGAAGCAACAGGGAGATATTGAGAGGTAATAGAAATAATTTGTACCTTGGTAACGGAGATGTTTGCTCAAAAGAAAAGGCGCTGTAAAGCGCCTTTTTAATATTAAAAGATAAAATAGACCAAATACTATCTCATGTCTTTTAAGGTAGATTGTAAATCCTGACGGGCAAAGAAAATACGACTTTTCACAGTGCCTAGAGGCAAGCCTAGGTTTTCCGCGATTTCGTTGTATTTATACCCTGCCAAAAACATGGAGAATGGCATTCTTAATTCGTTGTTCAGACTGTTGATCGCTTTATTGATCTCCTTGATCGTATAAGCGCTTTCGGGAGTGTCAAATCCTGAGTCTTGTGAAAGATTCAGGTGATACAGATCTTCTGTCTGATCAATAACAGTTTGACTTCTTACTACTTTCCGGTAGTTGTTAATGAATATGTTACGCATAATGGTGAGTACCCAACCTTTGAAATTGACATTATCAATATATTTGTCCTGATTGTCTAATGCTTTAAGAGTTGTATCTTGCAATAAATCTTGAGCATCATCCCGATTCGCAGTAAGCATCATCGCAAAATTATACATGTTGCTTTGTATGCCTAGGATTTTTTTTTGAAATTGTGAGGAATTCATAACTTTACATTTTAATTGTTTGTTCCTATAGTATACACTTGTTTGGTTCTTTATTTGAACTTCAGAACAAAGTTACCCGATTTACTCTGTTGAAAATAAAAAAAGAATATGTATTTTTGTCTAATCTTGAAAAATGATTCATTTTTAACTTATTTTATATCTATTTGTCTTAAATTTAGTGAGTTAAAAATAAAAAACATTAAAAGGTAAAGGTGGTGTATGCATTCTGTACTTTAATACTAACTGATATGTCCTGTGGAAATTGTATGAAAATTGTTTGTAAGAATATATTTTTTGTCCTCTTCGTATTGTCGATGGGGAATGTTTATGCAAAAAATGACAAAGCGCTTGTTTATGAAATAACAATCAATCGGGAGATTGGCACGACAAGTCACATTTATCTCATGAATGGTTTGAACGAAGCAAAGAAACTGGATGCTGATGAAATATTACTTCATCTTAACACTTATGGAGGGGGTGTTGCGGAAGCAGATTCCATGCGTTCTGCGATTCTGTACAATGCGATTCCGGTTTCTGTTTTTATAGACAATAATGCAGCATCAGCAGGGGCTTTGATTGCTATTGCCTGCGATAAAATTTACATGAGAAGAGGTGCCAACATCGGTGCAGCTACCGTGGTGAATCAGGTAGGAGAGGAAATGCCGGATAAATATCAATCTTATATGCGGGCGACCATTCGCGCGACTGCGGAAGCTCACGGTAAAGATACGATAGTAACGGGCAATGATACGATATACAAATGGAAACGGGATCCGCATATCGCTGAGGCTATGGTGGATGCTTCTATTTATATTCCTAATCTGATAGATAGTGGAAAAGTCTTATCTTTCACTGCTCAGGAAGCTGTAAAATATGGATTTTGTGACGGTATTGCAGAATCCGTGGATGAAGTAATTACCCGGTATATGGGTTATGAGGAATATGAACTCCATGAATACCGGCCTTCTCTGTATGATGATATCAAAGGGTTTTTGACTAATCCCGCTTTTCAGGCGATTTTGATAATGATAATTATTGCCGGAATTTATTTTGAGTTACAGACTCCGGGACTCGGTTTTCCCAGTATTGCAGCTTTGGTTGCCGGAGTCCTGTATTTTTCACCTTTATATATAGATGGTTTGGCTCAAAACTGGGAGATAATTGTTTTTATTCTGGGATTTATATTGATAGGATTGGAAATCTTTGTGATTCCCGGCTTTGGGGTTGCGGGAATATCCGGAATAGGATTGGTTGTTTTGGGTTTGAGTTTATCCCTGTTAAATAATGATTTATTCGAGTTTGAAGGAGTCGAAACGTCCGACCTGTCTCGTTCCATATTGACTGTTTTGTCCGGATTTATTCTGGCGACCGGTTCCATCTTATATATGTCTACCCGCATAGGAGAAAAGGGTATGTTCAGGAAAGTGGCTCTTTCAACCGACCTGGAAGATTCAGTATCCATTCGACCCGAGATGAAATCAATGGTCGGAATGACCGGTAAAACTCTTACTGTTTTGCGTCCTTCCGGAAAGGTCGTT
>JAVBSK010000077.1:0-3215 GCA_031556755.1 Bacteroidales bacterium
TGGTAGAGCCAAGTTCACAGATGTGATCAAGGATGATTATGATAATATTTGGGTTTTCAGGTTAAATCCCGAAATCGGACTGAGATTTCCCATCCAAAATAGTCCGCTGGCTGTTCTATTAAAAGTCGGATATGATTATAATTCAGGATCTTACAGATCCTTAGGAAAAGAATATAATAATTTCCAGAACCTGAATGCAGGAATCGCTTTGAGTTGGACAATAGAGTAATCATCTCTGAAACATAAATATAAGATTAATCAAAGAGATACTACCGGAATAACTGGTAGTATCTCTTTTTTTTGTATTTTTGTTGCCTTTTTAAATCTGGTAAACATAAAATGAAAAATTTACTTTTCACCGATTTATAATGCAAACAAAATATTACATTTCTTTTCTATTTATATTTATGCAGTTCTTCCCTGCTAATCCTCAGGAGTATAAGCAGCTTCAAGACACTATTCCACTGAAAGAAGTCGTAGTGACAGGAACAAAGACTTCTGAAAATAAGGAGCAAATCCCGAATACTATTTCCGTACTCACCAGGGAAGAGATGGAAGCCACCGGAGAATCGGCGATTTTGTCTATGCTCTCGGAGCGGATTCCTGGAGTATTCGTTACGGAAAAAGGCGTTACTGGCTTCGGTTTGGCTACAGGTTCCGCCGGAACGATCAATATAAGGGGAGTTGGCGGAGGAAATAAGGTATTGATGCTTTTTGACGGACAACCTCAATGGGCGGGTATCTTCGGACACCATTTACCGGACACATACACCACATCCGATGCAGATAAAGTCGAAATCATAAGGGGCCCCGCCTCTTTACTCTATGGATCCAACGCAATGGGCGGAGTTATTAATATCATTACCCGAAAGGCAGATAAAGAAGGAATACATGCTAATGGAAGATTACTCTTCGGATCTTTCAACACCCAAAAATACATGTCGAGTATAGACATAAAAACTGGAAAACTAGACGGCTTCCTTTCCATCAATCACGATCAAACAGATGGACATCGCGAGAATTCAGGATTTAAAATGACTAATGGACAAGTAAAAATCGGCTATGAATTTTCCAGGAAATGGAAGATTTCTAGTAATTTCTTATTGGCGCAAATCAACGCTACAAATCCCGGACAAGAAAATAATCCCATCAAAGACAACACCGTGAATGCATTAAGAGGGACATATTCCATATCATTAGATAATCATTATCAAAAAATGAATGGTTCTGTTAAAGCCTTTTATAACTTCGGGCATCATGAACTGAATAATGGATACAGAGAGGGAGAAGAGCCTAAAAAATACATTTTCAAACTGAACGACCATCTCTTTGGCGTGAGCGTATCTGAATCTTTCCATTTATTCAAAGGAAATATCCTTACCTCGGGTATCGATGTCAAAAACTGGGGTGGTACCGCATGGAATGATTCCATCAACGAAAAAAAACAGTACATTGTAGATAAAGACGTCAATGAAATCGGCATCTATCTCCTGGCGCAACAAAGTTTTTCAGACAAATTTTTCCTCAACGCAGGTATACGTATAGAAATAAACGAGGTATACGGTAATGAATGGATTCCTCAGTTAGGGCTTACCTACCATGCCCATAGGAATACCGATTTAAAAGTTTCTGTTTCAAAGGGATTCAGGAGTCCAAATATCAAGGAATTATACATGTACGGACAGGAAGCCAATCCCAACTTGCTCCCGGAATCCATGATGAATTATGATTGTTCGATCATACAAAAGTTATTAAACAACAAAATTCAATTAGAACTGACAGCCTATTACGCCAACGGAAAAAATATCATCCAATTACAAGCCGTTAACGGAAGACAGACTAATACCAACTCCGGCTATTTTTCTAACAAAGGAATTGAATTTTCAGTTGATTATAAAATTTCTGACCATTTGAATCTCAATGGAAATTACAGTTTTCTACATACCGAATATCCTCTCTTAGGTGCTCCGGAACACCTGGCGTTTCTAAGTGCAAACTACCTGGCAATCAAAAAAGTATCGATTACAACCAATTTACAGTATGTGGGAAATTTATACACTTTTATCAGCGGCAACTCAGCAATTGCATCACAAACGGAAAATTACATGCTATTCAATATGAAAACTGGATATAAAATTTCTCAAAATCTGTCTTTATTCCTGAATGGAGACAATCTTATCAACCAAAAATATACTATAAATTACGGTTTTCCTATGCCTGGAATCGTTATTCTGGGAGGAATTGATCTGAGGTTTTAATCTGATTCTTTGAATTTGAGCATCTTGCTGATGTATTTACCAACAATATCAAACTCAAGATTCACTGTAGTACCTTTCCGTATCTGATGAAAATTAGTGAATTCGTATGTATAAGGAATAATAGCAACCTGAAATGAATTGTCTTTTGAGTTACAAACAGTCAGACTGACGCCATTGACACAAACAGAACCTTTTTCGACAGTCAAATAACCTTGTTGCGCCATTTCCTTGTCACACTGATACTCAAATGTATAATACCAACTTCCATCCGATTCTTCCACATTCGTACAATTTGCCGTTTGATCTACATGTCCCTGCACAATATGTCCATCCAAACGCCCATTCATAATCATGCTTCGTTCTAGATTCACTTTGTCTCCGGTTTTCAACAAAACCAGATTGGAACGTTCAAGAGTCTCCCGGATAGCTGTTACCGTATAAGTATCTTTTGATTTGTCCACAACAGTAAGGCAAACGCCATTGTGTGCAACACTCTGGTCTATTTTCAAATCATTGACAAAAGAACATCGCATTGTAATATGTAAATTTCCTTGATCAGGTCTAAGACCTACCACCAAAGCAGCTTCTTCTATAATTCCGGAAAACATAATTTTATATTTTTAATTTAGGATTAATCAACTGCATCACAAAAACATCATCAAATCCGTCATTGGTCTTAATCCAGGCATGCAAACGGGCTGTATGCGAATATCCCGAACGGGTGAACAACTTCAGACTTGCCAGGTTCCGCTTGGGAACATGTGCATATATCTGTTTCACCAAAAGAAAATTAAAGGCATAGTCACTGATCATGTTCAGAACATGTCCTCCAATCCCTTTTTGACGATATTCGGAATCTATCAAGATACCCACTCCGGCACGAAGATTCATCGGATCAAAATCATAGAGGTCAATCGTACCGATGGAGGCATTATTTTCCTTCCAGACAATCATCAA
>JAVBSK010000376.1:0-8300 GCA_031556755.1 Bacteroidales bacterium
CTGTTACCGGCCTGAATACCTGAAAATCATACCCGTTATACCTGTTCAAACCATCTTTGGTGCCAATCCACATGATTCCGAATTCATCCTGATAAATGGATGTGATCGTCGATTGTGACAAACCATCTTCCACATCTATTTTCTGAAAATGGATTTCCTGGGAAAAGGAAACCTGACCAATGAAAAACAAGAACAGAATCAGAGTAAATTTAAATCGCATAAGTAATGATTGATGAGAATAATCACGTTCGTCAAAGTTATAAGAACATTACGATATCGGATATAAAAAAACATCTAAATTATAGCGTTTTTGTACGAATTTTATATTTTCAGGAACTTTCAGAAATTTTCCGTACAATATTAAGTTAAATCTGTATAAATTTTATATGTAACTATGGTGGAAGTAGCTTACTTTTGTTTCATATATTTCTTAAAATAAAATCCCATGAAATCCGGAAAAAGTACATTTTTTATCATTGGCCTGATCTGTTGTAATTCCCTGATTGCTCAAACAAAATATTGGAATGAAAATACAAAACTGATTCCCTGGAGAATTCCCATGGCGATGAATCAATCAAATATCGTTTACGAAGACCTGAACAATGACGGAAAACCGGAAATCATACGCACGAATATCCTTGACAATATACCTGTCATTTGGATTGATGACGACGGAGACATGAAACCCGGCGATTGGGAGGGAGACACAGATAACGATTGTCTGCTGGTCGACTTAAATAAAGACGGACTGTTTGGAGGACCCGAAGATCTTTCCGTCGATTGGGTGGATACCGATGGTGACGGAATCGCCGACATCCAGTTTGTCATATCTAATGGCAGTTTAGACACTCGTTACGGTTACGATTTTACTTCCGATTACATGTGTGTCATTGATATAGAAAAGGATGATATCAAGAACTTTATCGATTGGAATGAAATCGTTCTTCGTTGCTGGGAACACAACGGACATTCCAATTTCTTTCAGGATTACCATGGAAATACTTTATTTCTAAAAATGCATGCTTCGAGTTTTCGAATCGCCGATACGCGTTATAACTGGGAAAATCCTTTTATATTTTACGATTACGATAACGATATGCTGTCTGAAATGGCTATCCGGATGTTGGACATTCCCTATTTCCGTCCCAAACCGGATAAAGCGCCGGACAAACGTTTTGAAAAAGTCGATAAAGATATCGATGTCATTTACAGTCAAAAAATCACCTGGGTCAGTCTCGCCTGGGACATGGACAACGACAACGGACAGGGCAATGAATTCGACCTGGATATGACCTTGCATTTTCGCGGAGAGGGTTTCGACTATTCCGACCAGATCCATTCATTCAAAAACCTGAGAGGATTGCCTGCTGCCGATACATTTTTATATGATCCGCGCTGGCGACAAATGAATGAATTAATCTATCCGGATGAAAAGGTTTCTTACGACATGACTTTCCAGAAAGGAAAATGGAATCAATGCTGGTTTGTTTTCGACGAAGACGATGATTGTAACCGTTGGGAAAGAGTCGAATTGTATCAACCCTTGGATTTATTTAAATCCGGCTCAAGAAAAGGAGGATTGGATAACAATCAACAATCAGACGTCATCGGCGACCGCGGGGAATTCGACCTGGACAATTCAGGAAAGGGTAAATTATACATCTCTCCCATTGACGGAAGAATCCACCTCTACGGTGCGGAGTGGGGTGCATGGAGAATCGATCAGAAATCCGCTTGTTTCCAGGGATATGGAGGCTTATATCCCCCCATGAAAGTCAAAGAACGGTTGCATCCCAATCCGGATTCCTGGGCTACTGTAAAATATTCGGATACAAATAATAATAGTTTCTTCGACTTAATAGAATATGATCTGGACGGAGATACTGTTTTCGAAGAAAAAATTTCCTTGATTGAATTGGGTATCGATGACAGAGGTCGCATCTTTGATCCTGCCAGTATGAAATACGAAGACTTCACAATCTTATACAAAACAGTAACCGAAGACATCTGGAAGAGAGCGGAAGACGCCCTGATTGTCGCAAAAAAAATGAAACTGAATACGTCCTGGTATGCATTCTGGAAACAACCGAGAACCCAATTTGAAAAATACGCCTACGGCTACTGGCTTAATTTTTACATCTACAAAGATTTACAGCATATCTCAAAGCTAAATAAGGATGAACATTCGACTAAAGAGTTGAATCAAGCGTATTATTCAGGGAAATGGACACTCATTGAGAATTGAATGTTTACATTTTATATCCGCTAATTGCGTGAAAAAAAAACGAATTCTTCTTAATTTTTACAGTTCGGATTCCCGTTTGCTAAATCTTAGCAAGGCTGTCGCGAAATTGATTCACATTTGCCGGGCTTCGGCAAGTCTGTCGCAAAACCGATTCTCAAAGAAAATAATGTTATAAAACATAAAAACCAAATCGACCATGTTAAAAAACCGAAATACCCCTCCACTATATCCCATTTTTACCCTAACATTGCACAATCATTTTACATTCATTCAAACCATGAAACAATTTCTACTCCATTTATCTTTATTTACTTTTTTAGCATTCACCATCCATGCTAATGCTTTAACAATTTCAACACAATCCGGATGGTTCGAAACAGCTTACGTAACCTGGCAACCTGTTGCCAATGCTGTCAGTTACAATGTCTATTATTCGGGCGAAGATATTACCGACAAAAAAATAGACAATCAACTGATACGCAAATATGCTGATTATTACCGGGCGGATGTTCCGGGACTAAAAGCCGGAGACTATACCATCACCATCAAAGCGGTAAATGAATCCGGAACGGAATTTGAAATGGCAACATCTTCATCCATCACAGTAAAGGCGCATGACCGAAGCGGTTTCGCACATTTCAACCACTCTGATATCGGAGCATATAAGAATGACGGCACGTTGAAAAACGGAGCCAGAGTTATCTATGTATCCTCCAAAACGGCTAAGACCGTGACATGTACTGTAGGAGGTACAGTTTGTACCGGTTTACAGGCGATCATTGACGCCTACCAGAAAGGAACCGACAACACTCCTTTGGCCGTACGCATCCTCGGAACGATTGAAGCCGTTAACATGGACGGATTCTCAAGCAGTGCGGAAGGATTGCAAATCAAAGGTAAAGCAGCTCACAGTGTAATGAACATCACAGTCGAAGGCATCGGTAATGATGCCGTCATCCGGGGATTCGGCATATTGCTTAGAAACTGTAAAAGTGTAGAATTAAGAAACTTTGCCATTATGCTCTGTATGGACGACTGTATTTCTTTAGATACGGATAACAGCAACTGCTGGATACACAATATCGACTTTTTCTACGGCAAAGCCGGAGGAGACTCAGACCAGGCGAAAGGCGACGGTTCTTTAGATTGCAAAGGCGATTCCAGATACCTGACATTTTCCTACAATCATTTCTGGGATTCCGGTAAAATGTCCCTCTGCGGAATGACTTCCGAAAGCGGAGAAAACTTTATCTCCTATCACCACAACTGGTTTGACCATTCGGATTCACGCCATCCCCGTGTACGCACAATGACGGTACACGTATATAACAATTATTTTGACGGCAACTCCAAATACGGAGTCGGAGCGACCTCCGGTTCGAATGTATTTGTAGAAAACAATTACTTTCGCAATACAAACAAACCGATGATGATTTCCTTGCAGGGAACCGACATTTCCAACGGAACAGCCAATGCCACATTTTCGGGAGAAGAAGGTGGTATGATCAAGGCTTATGGAAATATTTATGCTGAAAAATCCGGTAATTTCAAGCTGATCACACACAAAACATCGGCTACCAATTTTGATTGTTACGAAGCCGATACTCCTGATGAAACTGTTCCCGCCTCCTATAAAACGATTGTAGGCGGAACGTCCTATAATAATTTTGATACGGACAAATCAAAAATGTACACATATACTGCCGATGAGGCGACAAACATCCCTGCTATTGTAACAGGAGAATACGGCGCCGGACGGATGCAACAAGGCGATTTTGTCTGGAAATTCACCAACGCGACGGATGACAGTTCCTCTGATGTGAACACTGCTTTGAAATCCGCTATCACCAATTACAAACCGGCATTGGTATCCGTACAAGGAGAAAATGGCGCCGAAGGTGAAGATCCAGAGGAGGAAGAACCAGGTGAAATCAACGGGGATATCGTTTGTTTCTTCACAGGAGGAAACCCATCCAGTACGGCTTTCAATATTTCAGGAAATTATTCCAATTCAAAAGGAACGGTAACCGTGAATACAACCGCCTACACCTATTGTCTGAAAATGGAAAGCAGTACACTCGTCTCTTTCAGTACAACTTCTCCGATGAAACTGACCTTAATATTTGCAGAAAGCGGTAAAAGAGTAAAAGTAGACGATGTGGAATATACTACCAACGCCAACGGAATCGTTACGGTAGGCCTGACACCGGGAGCGCATACCATCAAAAAAGGAGATTCCATCAACCTGTTCTATATTTCATTGGCCTCTCCGACAAAATGCAGATCAATACAACAAGACTCATCTGTCTATTTCGACAACGGAATCGTATACAATCCCGGGAATGAAAAAATACAACTATACAATACCTGGGGACATTGTATAGTTTCCGGAAAAAATGACATGGATCTGACCGGACTCAAACGCGGCGTTTATTTACTGTACGTTGTAAATAGCAATGAAATTCTTAAAATAATCCGGTAAGGCATTTTCTCCCATAGAAGCCATACAGATGGATAAATTTCCATGTTCTATATTGATATGTCAATTTGACCATGTTCAAAAACCAATTTATCCATCATCTATTTGATTATTTATTATTAAAATTGCAGTGTAAATTATTTTTCATTCAATAATCATGAAAAACTTTTTTCACACATTACTTATTGTTAGTGTATTCATAATTATTCCGCAACTCATCATCTCTCAGACTCCGGCTTTTCCCGGAGCGGAAGGACATGGAAAATATGTAACCGGCGGTCGGGGTGGAAGCGTTTATTATGTGACTACCCTGGAAGACAATAACTCTGTTGGCTCATTGCGATACGGAGTAGCGACGCTTACCGGAAAAAGAACAATTCTCTTCAAAGTTTCCGGAACAATTGTACTTAAATCAAACCTCAGTATTACCAAAGGCGATGTGACCATTGCCGGACAATCTGCGCCCGGAGACGGAATCTGCATTTCTGGATTTCCCGTATTCGTCAGTTCCAATAATGTAATAGTTCGTTATTTACGTATGCGTATGGGTGACGAGGTTATTCCCGAAACACAGGCAGACGGAGCGGATGCTTTTGGCGCAAGATCTTGTAAAAATGTAATTATTGACCATTGCACAGTCAGTTGGTGTATCGACGAATGTGCATCATTCTATCAAAATCAGGATTTCACCATGCAGTGGTGTCTCGTTTCAGAAAGTATGCGGGCTTCTAAACACAGCAAAGGTTCTCACGGATACGGAGGTATCTGGGGAGGAACACGAGCCTCGTTCCACCACAACCTGATGGCGCATCACGACAGCCGTAATCCGCGTTTTGGCCCCGGCATTTCCGATAATCCCGCTCCATATACTGAAATAACAGATATGAGAAATAATGTTTTGTATAACTGGTGCGGAAACGCTGCTTACGGCGGAGAAGGAATGGCGGTAAACATGATAAATAATTATCACAAACCAGGCCCTGCAACTCCCACGGGAGCTAAAAGGGGACGGATTGTTTCAATAGATAAAAGTTCCGATACTTCGAAAAAAATATACAATATCTGGGGGAAATTTTTCATTGAAGGCAATGTGGTCGATGACGGAAAAAACAATACGAATTGCAACAATGCGACTAACGACAACTGGACGTATGGAGTGTATAATCAAATTGCTTCCGGGTACGGAACGATTACGGCTGCCGCTAAAGATTCAATGAAAGCAAAAACGCCTTATCCTTTCGGGGAAATTAAGACTCATACAGCCCGGATAGCCTACGAAAGGGTATTGGATTATGCTGGCGCCTGCTTGAAACGAGATCCGATAGATACCCGCATTATCAACGAAGTGCGTACGGGTACTGCAACATTCAAAGGTGCATCTTTGAACAAATTGGGGATTATTGATTCGCAAGCGGATTTGAAACCTGCCGGAGCCGGCGATAACTGGTCTGCATGGCCTGTATTGCAATCACTCCCCGCTCCCACGGACGCCAATAACGATGGAATTCCCGATGATTGGTTTACGTCTCATGTACCTGCAGGAAAAACAGCTACCGATCTGAACGAAGATGGATATACTTATCTGGAAGTCTATTTAAACAGTATTGTAGAAGAAATAACAACCAAAGAATATGAAGATGCTGTTTCTTCAGATATAAAAACAACCAAAGAATATGATTCAACCGTCATCACTTATTTCGATAAAAACTCGAAAATATTAACCATCTCTTCAGATCAACAGATTGCTGAAGTGATGATCTGGAATATTCCCGGAAATCTGATTAAGAGAGAAAATTGTGACGACACGACCTATTCCGTCAATTTATCAGAATTAAGTTCCGGAGTGTATATTGTAAAAACAATATTGTCCGGTAAACAGACTCAAGTTATAAGTAAAATTATATCATAAATTTCAATTTTATTAATATATAAAACACAAAAATCATGAGAAAAAGATTTACTATTTTAGCAACGATGATGCTCGCCGGAGCCCTTAGTATTTCGGCGGCGGATGTTAATGTAACTACCGGTACTGAATTAAAATCAGCTATAGAGGGGGCTAGTTCGGGAGATGTTATCATTTTGGCTGATGGAGATTATTCTTTAAGTGTGGACATGAAAGTAAAAGTTCCCTTAACCGTAAAAGCGGCAAATCCTCTTAAAGCAAATGTTGCCGGAGGCACAT
Organism: Bacteroidales bacterium; assembly: GCA_031556755.1. Classification (GTDB taxonomy): domain Bacteria; phylum Bacteroidota; class Bacteroidia; order Bacteroidales; family Azobacteroidaceae; genus JAIRVZ01. The sequence continues at coordinate 6,910 of JAVBSK010000376.1, forward strand.
TTGCCTTGGATGGCGCAATTAACGGAGACGTTACCATTAAAGACATCAATTTCGATGGTACAAGAGATGCCACAAAAGATCCTATAGTATTTGCTGCTTATTTTTGTGACTTTATATCTTCATTTGCCTCTGTAGGCAATGTATTAATTGAAAATTGCACGATGAAGGCTTACGGAAACTGCTTATTGAGAGCTAACAGAGTAGAGGGAACATGTACGAGCTTTAAAGTAAACAATTGCATTATATATAACATTGGATCTGTCGCCGCTTATCCATTCTTTCAATTTACTAAAACTAAAATAGGAAGACTTGAATTGACAAACAGTACTATTTATGATTTAAAAAACGAATTTTTTCAAATGTATGGAACCGCTGATGGAAATGATGATGGCGTTGTTTTGTTTCAGAATAATACATTCTACGATATCGTTAAAGATGAGGCAAGAACTCCGTTTGGTGGAAAATCAGGAAAATTTTATATGAAGAATTGTATTATAGTAAAATCTCCGGTACATGGAACAAAAGAATTTAATTTTGATGCCAAGGTAACGGTAAGAGAAGGTGTTGATAATGTTATATATGATTTTGCAAATGGAGCTTTGATTACAGCTCCATGGTCTTCAATTACAGGAACCCTCGAAATTGATCCTGGTTTTAAAAATGCAGCAGAAGGAGATTTTACGATTCAAGCTGGTTCTGAATTGGTAACTAAACAGATAGGTGACCCTCGTTGGATTAATAAAGTCGGAAACGACACCAACACAACCGTTGCAGACAAATCAATTTTATCTGTGGACTATTACGACATGTTGGGAAAATCCGTATCCAAAGGAGCAAAAGGTCTTTTGATCGAGAAAACAACTTATCAGGATGGTTCTATTTCAACTCAAAAAATATTGAAATAATCCTTTTTCATTACAGGGCGCTCCGTTCGTTTCATTCCAATATCAAACAGAACGGAGCATTCCGTATACCTTCATAAAATTAAACCATGAAAAAATATTCCTACAGAGTATTGTTGTCATTTTTTTGTATACTCTTCACTATCGGAGTTTATGCTCAAAACCCATCCAACGCGGATATCATAGTCGCCTTAGACGGATCAGGAGATTACAGCAAACTTCAGGACGCTATCAATGCGGTACCTGACAATAGCGTACGGCGCACGATTATTTACCTGAAAAAAGGTCTTTACAATACCGAAAAACTAATTATTCCTTCCAACAAAAAAAATATATCCTTTATCGGAGAAAGCAGAGATCAAACGATCATCAGCTACCACATGTATGACTGCACCAATGAGGCTTCGGCCAACAAGTGCCCGGCAGACGCCTATGAATTGTGGAAAAACAATTCGGATCTGGTCAGGACTTCCGCCACACTTACCATTG
>JAVBSK010000151.1:0-3356 GCA_031556755.1 Bacteroidales bacterium
CCCATGATATTCATAACCGCAAGCAGTAATAAATGCACCATAAGAGGCCATAGCACGGGCGTAATGGTCACTACATTCTATTTCATTAAAAGGATTCCGTTTAGCGGCATGGTAACGGTCATGGATCGAGCGGATCAACACCAATCCCTCAGCGGTCATACCCTCAGCAATCATATGGGCAGCCACCTGATATTCAAAGCCGGTCATGCACTCATGGAAATAACCTAATTGCCAGCCGGCATCTTCACCATAAGGTTTTATTTCATTCCGGGGATTGGTATTCATAATCAATCCGCCATCTCCGGATAAAGCATAAGGTCTTCCGCCCCGATGGCTCTCAATATAAGGGCCTACATCAGGCATATAATTATATTTCCAGAGTGACTGTAAAACCGAAAGAACATTCTGCTTGTTCTGTATATAACCCAAGCCCAGCTGATGCGCCCAGGCTTGTCCCAACACCTGATCTATATGGCAAGTATTATAGGAACCTAATTTAGTTCGTCCTTTATCCTTATCGGGACGATGAACATAATATTCTCCATCGAACAGGTATCTGTCCATGTTCTTACTTCCTTTCTGCACATAATCGGAGCAAATTGCAGCGAAGTCCATGTCTCCGACTTCTTCGGCCATGGCTTGTCCAGCCCTGACTGCAGAGATACATAAACCCACAATCCAGGCTATTTCGCCATCCCATATGGCATCCAGGGTATTTTCCATAGGAGTATCTTCCATTCCGTCACCGTTTTTATCCTGTTTAATGATGAACCGGATTGCTTTTTTGATTTGTGACCAGTTGCGTTTAAGGAATTCATCATTAGCACTCATCTGATGTTCCCGGTAACATCTCAACACCGTTCCCGCCTGTCCGTCGATTGCCGGACGATTCTCCAGCTCAGCCCGAAAAATAATTCCGCCATCCTCCTGCATGGCGATATGTAAATCGGTACGTTCCCGGCAATCCCGTTCTAACGCAGGAAAAAGGCGTCCCACAGCTTGTGCATATTGCCACACATGGGTACAGGTACCGGCACAAGCTCCCACCCCTTCCCAAGCCCAAAAACGACCTGAGCTAAAACGATGACAGTTGGTTGTCGCCAAGGTATTAACAGTCAGCAAAGTCCTCTCTAAAAACCAATGCGGCAAAGTGGATTCCTGCCAGGTTTGCATCCATAATTCGGAGGTAGAAGATAAATAGTCGAAATTGTTTTGAATATATTGTGCTACTTCAAGTGCAGAAGAAAATTTGTTTTGATAATAGCGTCCGGAATCCTTGATTTTTTCAGGGAAAAGAGTCAGGTTCGGGAAATACCAACTGATTACGAAATCGGCAGTAGCAGTTTCATCCGGAGCAACATTCAAATCGGTTTGTACAGCCCCTATCAGAGGTTCCTGAATAGGTTTTAATTTTCTTGCCTGTTGAAATGTTCTGAAAACTCCGGCAGGATTATCCGGTTCAATATCACAATAAGCCATTGATGAGGCGTTAAGGGCAGATATGCACATCGTTCCGAAATCGGGTTTAGTTCTGAAAACAGAATCATTGACATTGAGAATCTGAACGTTCTGAACATTATTCCCTTTTTTCAAAACATCCAAACTTTCTACAACCGACACCATTCCGTTTGATTCAACCATCCGGTTCAAACGCAGACAGGAGGCGTGATCAGCCGACCGGATTCCGGTTTTATTTTCCAAGTATCCCAACAAGGAGGCTTTTACATCAGTATTACCTTTATTGGTGAGTGTAAAAGACATGATTGTAGCCGGTAAGGCTGAATTGTCTTCATCCAAGGGGATAAAAGGTGAATAAGCCTGCAAGATAAATTCAACCGGCAAGGATTTATCAATATAATGTATAGTTCCTATGGGATAAGTGGCTTCAAAAGCAATTTCATCCCAATCTTTTTCTTCAAGTGTTTTATATATGATTATCCCGTTATATTCCAATTTCAGGATAAATCCTTGCTGTAGCGGACAAATATTCCTGGCAGGTTCCACATAACAGGCCCCATCGATGGAGCGTATATAAACATCATTTTCCTCTATTGTACCCCAGGGAATCATTTTAGGTTCTATTCCAGCCTGGTTTTCATTGAATATATCCCATAGCCAAAGGCGTCCGTCCCCGCCAAGATAAACTCCTCCTGCCATAATACCTCCAATGGGCATCCCGATATATTGTAGTTCGTTTTTAGATTTATAATATGTAGTAGGGCTGCCTCTCCGGTAAAGAGATTTTACCCATTGCGAGTCTATGTTTTTGTTATCAAAAGCACTTCCTTTATTTTGAGTATTTGCCTCAACGGTGCATAATAAGCAAAAAAGATAAGTGCCTAAAAGAATTGTCGACTTTCTCATATATCTTTTTTATATCGTAAAATCAATTTTCTATTATGAGACACCTTTGGATTCCAATCAGGGTCTGCAATATCATCAAATTCCTGATGGTTTTTCATATCCTTTTTTGCCCTTTTCCGCCTGGTTGCTCTTTTGATTTTAGTCAAATATAGTGAAAGCCGGGAGATAAGCCAAATTTATTTGAGTTTGTCCGAGGCGCATCCTATATTCTACAAATAGCCCGCTATTATCGTTAAACTTTATACAAACTATCCTCAAAAATAGAATTAATTCATTTGACGAATAAAATTTAACCAGGCTCTGAACAATATTGAATAAAAAATCTGATTATTTCCTTTTATGGATTGTCAATTTTGATTTCCTTCCCAATTATTTGATACTGGAATCGCTTGGTAAGATGTAATATGTTGATTATGGAGGAAATGTCGTCGTCAATGTTGAATTCGCAGGTAAAACGCTCCATCTGTAACAAGTCATTAGCGAATGAAAAGTGAACATTAAAGTGTTTTTCCAGAGTTTCAGTAATTTCTTGAAGTGTAGCTTGCTTGAAATTTAATTTCCCGTTTATCCATAAAAGAACATCTTTCGGCTGTTTGTATTCGGATATTTTTGTTTCATGGGTATGAGTATTGATTTCAACGGTCTGACCGGGAACTAATAAAACATTTTCTTTGCTTGTTGGAGAAAACATCGTTACCGAACCGTTAAACAATGTAGTGACCACTCTTTCTTCCAAAGGCCGGGCGCGTACGTTGAATTTGGTTCCTAATACTTTGGTTTCTACCTGGTTGCTTTTTACAATAAACGAAGAATGATTGTGGTGCTCTACTTCAAAATATGCTTCTCCGGATAACTCTGCCTGCCTTTTTAATCCCCAAAACGACGTCTGATAGGTAATTCGGGTGGAAGAATTAAGCCAGACTTTTGTGCCGTCGGGAAGGATTGCCAGCGCCCGGTCTCCTGGTTGGGTGGAAACTACATAATCAGGATTA
>JAVBSK010000290.1:0-4011 GCA_031556755.1 Bacteroidales bacterium
GACGTTCCATTGCCGGAAATAATAAGGCTTTGTACAAATATTTTCCCTATTACAACGGAGATCAGATGTCGAAAGAGTTGAATATGGAAGCCAAACATTCTATAGAAAAACAAACGGCCATAAACGTTGATTGTTTTACTACGGTGAGTGATTTTACCGCTTGTGAATGTACGCAATTACTGGATAAAACTCCGGATATTGTAACGCCAAACGGATTTGAATCTAACTTTGTACCTCATCCCAAAGAATATAAGAGAAAAAGAGCTGTTGCCCGCAGATCTCTGATAACTGTCGCTGAACAATTGACAGGTTCTTCAATAGAAGAAGATGCATTGTTGATTGGAATAGGAGGTCGTTATGAATATAAAAATAAAGGTATAGATGTATTCATAGAAGCAATGAACCGTGTCAGGAAAAATTTCAAGGGCGATAAAACCATCCTGGCGTTTATTTTGGTTCCCGGTTACAATATAGGGGCGAGAACTGATTTATTTTCCCGTCTTCACAACAATGAAAAGGCTAATGTTCCGCTCGAAAATCCTTTCCTGACGCATAATTTAGGAAATATGGGAGAAGATAAGGTTTGTAATTACCTGAGTTGTTTGAATTTTAAGAATGCAGATGCCGACAGGGTGAAAATTTTCTTTGTACCTTCTTACCTGGACGGTAAGGATGGAATATTCAACTTGTCTTATTACAATGTTTTGGTAGGATTGGATTTAACTATATTCCCTTCATATTATGAACCTTGGGGATATACTCCATTGGAAAGTATTGCTTTCGGGGTGCCTACAATTACGACCAACCTGGCTGGTTTCGGATTATGGGCAATGAAAGAAGTTCCGGTCAAAGATCTTTCTCACGGAACGGAAGTGTTGTACAGAGATGATGACAATTACTTTGAAGTTGCTGAGAAAATTAAAAATACGGTGTTGGATTTTGTTGGAATGTCAGCGACGGAGATTGATTCCATAAGAAAAGCGTCTACACTTTTATCAGAGAAGGCTTCATGGACACATTTTATTGAGTATTATTATGATACTTATGATTTGGCGTTGAAACGATCGGAAGAGAGAAATAAAAAATAGTTATATATAAATGTAAAACATTATTTTATGAAAATCAAAGCTAATTATGCTAATGAACCAATTTGGATGGATGTTAACATACATTCTAAATTGCCTCAAGAGTTGAAAGTTTTAGATGAAATCGCTCACAATCTTTGGTGGGTTTGGAACTATGAAGCAACTGAGTTGTTTGCTGCGATAGATAAAGAACTATGGCATAGCACAGAAGGAAATCCGGTGTTGCTTTTGCATCGCCTTTCCTATAAGAGACTTGATGAAATAAGTAAAGATCCTGATTTGATGCTCAGAATAAAATCTGTATATGCTAAATTCAGGAAATATATGGATGTACAGCCGGATAAAACCAAACCATCTGTAGCCTACTTCAGTATGGAATATGGTTTGAGTAATGTATTGAAAATATATTCCGGAGGTTTGGGAATCCTGGCGGGAGACTATATTAAAGAAGCCAGCGACATGAATGTTGATCTGACTGCCGTGGGGTTTCTTTATCGCTATGGGTATTTTAACCAGTCATTGGCCATGGACGGGCAACAAATAGCAAACTATGAGCCTCAGAATTTTGATACTTTACCTGTTGAACAACTGTATGATGGAGACGGAAAACCTGTGATATTGGAAATTCCTTACGCCAACCACATCGTCTATTCTCATATCTGGAGGGTAAATGTGGGTCGCATCAGTCTTTATCTGCTGGATACGGATTTTGAAATGAATAGCGAGTGGGACAAATCGATCACTCATCAGCTTTATGGAGGTGATTGGGAAAACCGTATCAAACAGGAATATTTGTTGGGAGTCGGAGGTATACTGATGCTGAATAAGTTAGGTATAAAAAAACAGGTTTACCATTGCAATGAAGGACATGCCGCTTTGATCAATGCCCAACGTTTGGCTGATTATATTCAAAATGACAAATTGAATTTCAATGAAGCTATAGAAGTGGTAAGAGCTTCTGCTTTATATACATGCCATACTCCTGTCCCCGCAGGACACGATTATTTTGAAGAAGGACTTTTCAATAAATACATGAAACATTTCCCTGAAAAATTGGGACTTTCCTGGCAGGAATTGATGGATATGGGACGTGAAAATCCCGGTTCTGCAGAGAAGTTCTCCATGAGTGTTTTCGCCTTGAATACCTGTCAGGAGGCTAACGGAGTAAGTTATCTCCATGGGCTTGTTTCCAAAAAGATGTTTGCTCCTGTCTGGAAAGGTTATTTTCCGGAAGAACTGCATGTTGGTTATGTGACAAACGGAGTGCACATGCCTACCTGGGCGACTTCGGAATGGCGTAAATTTTATGAAAATCATTTTGATAAAAACTTCTACAATGATCAATCCAATCCTGATATCTGGGAAAAAATATATACTGTTCCCGATGAAGATATATGGAATGTTCGGTTGTCTTTGAAGAAACGTTTGGTGAATTATATCCGTGAACAATTCAAAGACAATTGGTTAAAAAATCAGGGAGATCCTACGAAAGTAGTTGCGGTTCTGGAAAAAATTAATCCGAATGCTTTATTAATTGGTTTCGGTCGCCGTTTCGCAACTTATAAACGAGCGCATTTATTATTCAACGATCTGGATAGATTATCTAAAATTGTAAATAATCCGAATTATCCTGTCCAGTTCATTTATACTGGAAAAGCTCACCCTGCTGATGGAGGCGGACAAGGTTTGATCAAGAAAATCGTGGAAATATCCCGTCGTCCCGAATTTATGGGAAAAATCATATTTCTCGAAAATTATGATATGCGTTTGGCAAAACGATTGATCTCAGGAGTGGATGTCTGGTTAAATACGCCGACTCGTCCGCTTGAAGCTTCCGGAACTTCCGGAGAAAAAGCAGAAATGAATGGTGTTTTGAATTTTTCCGTACTTGATGGATGGTGGTACGAAGGTTACAGGGAAGGCGCCGGTTGGGCACTGACCGATAAACGTACTTACGATAACCAGGATTATCAGGATCAACTGGATGCCGCAACGATTTATTCTATGCTTGAAAACGAGGTTATTCAATTGTATTATGCTAAGAATAGTAAAGGATATTCTCCTGAATGGGTGCAATATATTAAAAACTCAATAGCACAAATTGCACCGCATTATACGACTAAAAGGATGTTCGATGATTATATCGATCGTTTTTATAGTAAATTAGCGCTTCGTTCGGCGGCTGTTACAGCTAATAATTTCGAAAAAGCCAAAGAACTGGCTGCCTGGAAAGAAGATGTCGCTTCTCATTGGGATGAGTTGGAAGTGGTTTCCACAAATATTGATGACGCAAAGATCAGCAAAGGTCTGGAAGTTGGAGATATTACTCATCTTGAGGTAGTTATAGACCGGAAAAATATGAAAGGTTTTATTGGTGTAGAACTGGTAACAATGAACCAGAATCTGAAAAAACCTTTGCGTGTGACGCCGATGAACTTTGTGAAACAGGAAGGAACGCAGGTATATTTCGAAAAGGATATTACAGCAGCAGATACCGGAAATATCAAGTTCGGATTCAGGGTTTATCCGTATAATAAAGATATTCCTCACAGAATGGATTTCGCTTATGTGAAGTGGATTCGGTAATCAATCCGACCGAAGTTATATAACAAATAAAGGCCGCATTTTATGCGGCCTTTATTGTTCGTTTTCACTTGATGAGGACTCGTGTCCGAGTTAGTGAATTAGCAATATTATTGACTCATTAACTTATTTTATTTCAATGATTCTGTCTACTACATATTTGGAATTTCCTCTCCATGGAATAGCAGCAAAATATTCTTTATAACCCAGTAAAACATCGCGTCCGCTGCAAAGTTTCAAACTGTCGGCTATTGCTTCATCTGCAATAGAAAATTCAAATTCATAAGACTGAACGGCTGAAGTTCCTGTTGTTCCCTTGGGTTGCCTGAATCCGGCTTGAATC
>JAVBSK010000281.1:0-7245 GCA_031556755.1 Bacteroidales bacterium
CAAACCGCCAATGGTTCCGGCAGCTAATGGAAACCAGAAAGCCTCCTGATCAAAACCAACCATAAAGGGGATAAAACCAAGGATGGTTGAGGTGATAGTCAGAAAAATCGGGATAATCTTGGCGTTCCATGCCTTTATGTATGCCCGAATGGGGGTTATATTCCTCTTATTTATGATATTATTGTATTCATTCAGAATGTAAATGCTTGCATTAACAGTCAATCCGGTAAGCATAACGAATGCAGCGAATCCACCCTGGTCGAATTTCAGTTCAAACCAGTAAAAAGTCAGGAAAAGACCGATAAATGAAACCGGGATGATAAATATCACGATCAAGGGTTGTTTCAATGAGTTAAACAGGATACTGGTCATAAAGAAAATAATAACGATTATCAATAATATAAGCCAGTATTGTTTGCCGTCACCGCTGTTCCAGTTCCAGGAATATTCTTCTTTTTGTATCACATATCCCAGCGGAGCGATTTTGTTGAAAGATTCTATTTGCTTGTCCAGTACCTTTCTTCCTTGTTCCCAGGAACCTATGTATTCGTATTGAAGGCACAACCTGTATTGTTGATTCTCTTTGGCCACATCCTGCGGCATTTGCGCTTTTTCTATCGTTGCGATATCGGAGAATTTGTATTCGATGTTTCCTATTTTATCCGGGAAATTTTTCAGGTTCCAGATATCCATTGTTTCCGATTGTATGGAAAACAATCTCACCGGATTGTTTTCATTCTCACTGATCCAGTTTCCGGCTCCGATATTTCGTCCGAACAAAGGATTCAGAGATGCATGTAGCTGTTGGGGAAAAAGATTTTTCCCGGCCAGTCTTTCCTTGTTTAACTCGAACGTGAATTCCTGATAGTCATTCTTATACCAACTGAATTCAGAATGGATGAAAACCTCCTTGATGCGTCTGTGTTGCAATAAAGTATCCCGGAATGCTTCCGCCAAAGCATAAAGTTCATCATAATTATATCCCAACATTTTTACCCGGTAGGAGCCGGCTTGTTCTTTCACATCGTTATTGAACCCGTCTCCTAAACCAAAAACGCTCCAACTGCCTCCGCCTAATTCCAATGCTTTACTGATTAATTTGGATTTAAGCAGGTAAGGAAAACTGCTTTTCTGATGTTCTTTAGTAAAATAGATATTGATGTTCGCCCGTTGTCCGTTTTGCACATTTGTTTGAAATTGTTTCACTTCATGGTATTGCCGGATGTAATCCTCCATTTTTTTGATCAGGAAGTTCATTTGTTCCAGGGTTGACCCGTTTGGGAGTGAGGCGGTGACGAATAGCGAAGTTTCATCCCTGTTGGCATGATAAGAACCTTCTGATACTTTCCGGGCGAACAGACGGAGGGTTCCTCCCAAAGCGACATCGGAAACCGGCTTGATTTTTTCTTTATAGAAATTCGAACCCAGCGTATTATTATAAGCTTTCACCCAGTTGATTCCGGCAAATGGTTTTTCTTTTTCGTCCACTTTATCCGGTAATAAAAACACCGGAAGTCCAAAAAGAAGAATTAAGACAATAACAACCCATTTTTTTCTGCGGGAAAGAAAAAATATCATATTTTCGTAATAACGGTTGAAATAAACGAGGAAACGTTTTGTCATTGCGGGCTTGATCCGCAATCTCCTGAAATTCGATACAGGTTTTTCTGAAGGTTCCGGGTCAAATCCGGGATGATTGGTATTTGACGTACTATTATTGATGGAGCCAAAACCAATTTTCAGTTTCTCTATCAAAGCGGGAACCAAAAACAGAGCAATAGCGAGAGATATAAAAAGATTGATAATTAGTACGGCTGCAAAATCCTGCAGGTTCAGACGGACTTTTTCGTCCATGAAAAAAATAATGACCAGGGAGGCGATTGTTGTCAGGGTTGCTGTCAGGATCGCTAAAAAAGCGTTTTTGTTTTTTTGCCGGATAATCTGGTCTGACATAACGATTGTGTTGTCTATGATCAGGGTCAGGGAAATGGTTATTCCGGCTAAGGAATAGAGTTGCATTTCGACTTTGAAGAGATGATACAGGATAAAAGCGATGGCTATATTCGCTATCATACTGAAAGTAATCAGGAGCAGATATTTCAGGTTTCTGTATATCAGAAGAACAAAGCACAATAGAATCAATAATGTAAGTCCCGACCGGTAATAAATTTTCTCCAGTTCTTCCCTGATATATTGGCTGGCGTCATAACTGAGGTGTATTTCATATCCGGCGGGTAAAATGTCTTTCCTGTTTTTCAGGAGAGTATGAATCTGTTCGCTGAGTTGCACCTGATTGGCTTCTTCTTTTGCGGTGATGGATAAATAAATGGAATTTAATCCGTTGATCCGGTAATAGCCGGAAGGTTCTTCTTCTTCCCGGCTGACAGTGACCAATTGGTCTAAATAAATGATTTTTCCGTCTTTATTTGCCACCTGGATGAAAGAGGCGTCGAAGTCCGGGTTGATTTGCCCGGGCGTCAGGGTCAGGCGAATCCATTCTTTACCTCCCTGTCTGTTCTCTATTTCAGCCGTTCCCAGAAATTCTTTCTTTAAATAGGATTGGATGGCATTGCTTATATCGTTGACGCTGATTCCTATGTTCCTCAATTGGATATAATCGTATTCCAGTTTCCAGATGACGGGAGTCGCTCCGCTGACATCTATTTTGTCTATTCCCTCTATCTGGGATAATTTAGGTTTGATCTGTTTTTCGGCAAACTCTTGAATCGATATGGGAGAGTAGGGAGCGTTGATGGTATAATTGATAAACGGACGTTTGTTTTCTTCATTGGCTCCGGATATGGATATGTAGGGATAGCTGACACCTTCCGGTAAGGACGGATATATCTGCCGGATGATTGTGGATATCTCGAAACGGGCGATTGTCAGGTCGGTATATTTATTCAATCGGATGTTCACTCTTCCCCAACCGTTTCCGGAATGTGAGTCTATCTTTTCCACGCCTTTGACCCGGCTGAGCATGGATTCCAGTTTCGATGTTACTTCCATTTCTACCACCCTTGCAGATTGTCCTCCCATACTGAAAGAGACTCCCACCTGTGGCAGATGATCGCGCGACGGATTCAACTTAACCGGAAGCATGGGGATAAAACAGAATCCTACCAATGTCAGGCAAGCGAAGATGATGATGATGGAGAAGGAGGACTTCATTACAAATTGAGAGTTAAGAACTAAGAACTAAGAGTTAGAAAATACAATTCTTAACTCTTAGTTCTTAGTTTTCAATTTATTGAGTGTATTTTATCAAACTGGATGGACAGTGATTCGTTTTTTTCAAAATCATAGAGCGTTATTTTTCTGATTTTATAATAACTCATCCAATAGTTTTTCAATGCGGAGATATAATTTCCCTGTGCATCTTTTTGCCGGTTCAGCGATAGAGTCAGACTATTGATATCGGCTTTACCTATCATAAACCGTTGCTTGGTCGCTTCGTAGGCCATATTGGCTAAGCGGAGCGCTTCTTTGGCGCTTTCTATCAGGCTTTGCTGCACGTTGAAATCGTTAATGGTCATCAGGATATCTTCTTCCAGGCTTAATTCGCTTTGCTGTGCAGATATTTTGGTGACATTCAGGTTGTTTTTCGCCATGTTGGCGCGTCCTTTCCGTTCTCCCCAGTCTATCAGAGGAATTTTCACTCCAATCGATACGATATCCTGTTCCAACGGATCTTTGTAAGCCGTAGAAAAATCGGAATCGACCTGATTAAAACCTACGCTGGCATAAACACTGGCGTCGAAATTAGAACTCTTTTTCGTCCGGTCTACTTCTTTTTCGGCTTCTAATATCTGTTGTTTATATCCTAAAAAATCAGGATTATTGTTTTTGGCGTATTGAAGCGCCGATTCGGCGTTGATTGTGATATGATTAGGGTGTCCGGGTAATTCTAATTCGATCAGGGTACCTTTGTCTAAGTTCAGGAATGAGACAAAGCCGAACATGGCGCGTTTCAGTTCTATTTCAGCATTTTTCAACGAATTACGGGCATTCACCAGATCCAGTTCCAATGTCAGTAAGTCGGCCTGGGAGATGGATGCTATCTGATGTCTTTCCCGTCCGATATTCAGTAAGGTATCGCTCGAAAGCAGATTTTCCCTGGCAATGTTATACCTGGATTGAGCCATCGCCAGATTGAAAAAATACTGGGTAGATTGTTCTGCAATATTTTCGATATTATGTAACAGATTTTTCTTGGCTTTTTCGTATTTCAGGGGTTCAATTTTTTTCTCCCACTTGAAACTGTTGAATCCGAACAGGTTTTGGGAATATCCGACACGGATCGGTACTGTAGAAAATTGTGAGCTGTTGTTTTCTCCATAATTTTTCATATACCCCAGTTTCGAATCGACAAAGAAAGTACCCCCGGTAAAATCAAGGTTCTGTTGGATAGATAAACTTCCGGAAGAATGTAACGATTGTTGTTGACGGTATACGTCAATGTTATTCTCAGAATCGTATCTCGAAACAATATCGCGGTTATAGCGTATCGGGGTCATTTCCAGATTCAACGACGGTAGTCTGGCCGCTTTGAAAGACCGGTATTCGCAATAACTCGATAAGTACAGGTTCCTGGCGCTGAATGCCTGTAATGAACTGTCCGACGCCAGTTCTATGGTTTCCTGAAGCGTCATTCGTTTTTGCGCAAAAGCAGATACGCCAATGAGGCAACATATTAATATGCCAATGTGCCGATATGCCAATATGTCGATTAATCGTTTCATTTTCAATTTATTTTAACTCTTAGTTCTTAATTCTTAACTCTATAAATTCTCCAATACAGCAGCGGCACTATGAATAAACTGACGGGAGTGCCGATCACCATTCCCCCGATAATTCCTAAGGCCAGCGGCCTTTCCAATTCAGAACCCAAATTGTTACTGAAAAACAAGGGCGCCATACAAACAATGGAGGTCAAACTTGTCATCACAATTGCTTTCAACCGTCTGCGTCCGGCTTCGTGTATGGCTTCCATCAGGGGTTTTCCCGTAGCTCTCAATTGGTTCATCATATCCAATTTCAATATCGAGTCGTTGATGATGATACCGCAGGCGACAACCAATCCGATGGCTGACATCAGGTTGAGGCTGTGTCCCAATGCCAGCAACAAGGCGAGGGAGGCGCAAACATCGATCGGAATTTCAATCAGGACAATCAGGGGTTGGAGGAAATTTTCGTATTGAGCCGCCAGGATGAAATACATCAGCAGTATGGAGATCAGCATGATGACTATTAATTCGTTGATCATTTTTTTATTGGAGAAAAAGTTTCCGGAGAAATCAACTCCCCAGTCTGCGTCCTGACTGATTTCTTCTTTGGCGACTTTTATTACTTGCTCCGGTTCTTTCACGTGGTAAAATTCCAAAGGAATATATTCGCCGGATTTCCCTGCGACAATGGTTTTGAGGTCTTCGGCTGGAATGATGGATACGAATGTATTCAGCGGAAATTTCAGGATATTTCCATCGGCGATCATGTGGCCGTTGACCAGGGTGTTTTCAATCACTTCTTTTACCGTTTTTTCTTCTCCTCCCAACACAATGGGTAAATATTGCTGGTAGGAGCGGAGAGTGGCGAAACGATTGTCTTTGAATGAGGTTTTCAGCGTGCGGTAGACTTCGTCATAAGATACTTTGTACAAGAGTAATTTTTCCCTGTCGATACTTAAATTGAATTGTTGCAGGAAAGATATTCCAACCGGTTTGATTCCTGTTTTTTCTGCCAGATTGTTTTCTAATTGGCGGATGATTTGAGCGTCGGGAGTTGTTGTATTCTTTTTTTTGTAATATTCCACGATTAAATCCGGTTCTCCGGTTGAAAATATTTTTTCGAAAACAGTACCCATCGGAGAGAATGAAACCAATGCTTGCGGGAAATGTGTGTGAAGATAGTTGCCGATATTTTCACGAAGCAATGGAATATTGTCGGACGATGTGGTTTGCAGGTATATTTCCGATTCGGTAGAAGTCAGTTCTCTTTCGCGGTTCAACAGGAACTGTTGCTGAGCTACCATCGCTGAACTTTCGATCACTTTATCGTTGATAGCTGTCAATAATTCCTTGCATCTTTTTTCGTTTTCTTTCACATGGATATTCTCATTCCATTCGATATAGGTAATCAATTCCGACTGATTGATTTGCGGCATCTTTTCTTTCGGTATAATCGTAAACAACCAAAAACACAAGGGAAGTACAGCGATAACCAAAATCGTGGTCAATCGTTTGTGAGAGAAAACCCAATCGCTTCCGATGTCGTAGATTTTTTCGATCATGGATTGCTTCGCCGTTCCTCCTCGCAATGACGAATTTTCTTTATGTTCGGCGGTGTTTGTAACGCCGTCGTTGTTTTTCCTCGGCTTGATGTAGTCAGAGACTACGCCAAGCTTTTGGTCGAGCCACCGTGGTATCCGTAACGGATATATCAGCCGGCACAATACCGGAAGTAAAATAATTCCGGTCAGGTAAGAAACAAACAATCCTGCTGTCACCGAAAAAGCCTGGTCGAAAAAGATGGCGCCGGCAATGCCGCTCAGGAATATCAATGGGAAAAAGACCGAGATGCTGGTCAGTGAAGAACTCAGCATCGGAGTAATTACTTCGTTGGTTCCCCTGATACACGATTCTTCTATGGAATAGCCCATTGAGCGGTATTGTCCCACATTGTCTGTGACAATGATCGAATTATCTATCATGGTTCCGAGCGCGAGGATCAATCCGGTGAGAGATACCACATTGAGCGATATGTGAAAGAGATAAAAAAACAGCAGGCTCACAATAAGAGACACAAACAAGCTCAGCCCGATGATGATGGAAGACCGTCCGTCTTTCAAGAAAATAACAGAAACAAAGAAGATAAAAATAAATGCCAACAGCAGGTTTTGTTGCAAATTGGATACCGTATAATCCAGCAATTCAGTTTGACTGCGGGTAACGTTGAACTCAATTTCGGGAAAGTCCTTTTGAAATTGTCCCACCACCTCGTCCATCGCTTTTTGCATGTTGCTCATATTCTCTTCCGACTGTTTGATGATTGAGAGCACCACAGAACGCTTGCCATTGTACATGGTCATGCCTTTTTCTTTCTCGGGGGTTTCTTCTACCCGGGCCAGGTCTTTGAGTTGGTATATGCGGTCATTTTTGCGCAGGTAAATGTTCTGTATGTCTTCGACGGTGCGCAAAATGGAGGAGAAGCGGATGATGTATTCGTAGTGCCCGTCTTTGACGGTCA
>JAVBSK010000136.1:0-6599 GCA_031556755.1 Bacteroidales bacterium
ATATTCCTGTCAATGGTTCGGATTTCATCCGTAAACACGAACAAGATTTTGGGGAAACGGTTTTCAGACCGGTTGACCGCCGCGAAAACTACGTAAAACGCTGTATCGGTATGCCTGGAGACTCATTGCAGGTTATAGACAACCAAGTTTATATCAACGGGACGAAACTGAAAAATCCTCAGAAAATGCAATTGAATTACATTGTTGAAACAACTGGCGTATTCTGGAACGAAAGTATCTTTGAATTGTTTGGAGTAAGCAAAGAGGATCGCATTCAGATAAATAATCCGAATATCCTCAATTACCTGGGAATTAAACCCGTCGGAAAAAATCAAAGAGGAGAAGACGTATACAATCCTGTTTATAATATTCCATTGACACAGGAAGCGCTTCATAAACTGGAGAAAAGCGGATATACTACGTCCATCAAGGTGGAACCGGATGAACTGTATCCTTCTCCCTGCTATCCTGTCAACTACAATACAGGCTGGAGTAGAGACAATTACGGACCTATCTGGGTTCCGAAAAGAGGAGCGACCATTGAACTGAATGAATTTAATATTGCAACTTACAGGCGTTGTTTCGAAAACTATGAAGACAACAAAGTAAGAATAGAAAACGGGAAAATATACATCAACGACACACTCAGCGAGACTTATACATTCAAATATGATTATTATTTCATGATGGGAGACAACAGGCACAAATCCGCAGACTCCCGTTCCTGGGGATTTGTGCCGGAAGATCATGTCGTAGGAAAGCCTATCCTCGTCTGGCTCTCTTTGGATAAAGACAAAAATATTTTTAACGGAGGGATCCGTTGGAACCGCTTGTTCAAATTTGTAGGTAATGAATGATTCCGAAAAAAGTACGTCTATCTGGAAGAACAAATGGTTTCGGGTTTTATTGATTTCATTTGTCATAGCCCTGACCTTACGTACTTTTTTTATTGAATCCTACCGTATGCCCTCCCTTCAAATGGAAAACACCGTTTTACAGGGAGACTATATTTTCGTCGATAAAACCGCTTACGGAATCCGATTGCCGATGACCTGGCTTTCGATTCCGTTTGTTGCAGACAGTATTTCCCTGCTGAAAATGAAAACCTACTCCGGAATGTTATCGATTCCGTATAAAAGAATTTTTGGTAAAAATATCAGCCGGAACGATGTCGTACTTTACAATATTCCCTCCGGCAATAACGTACCCTTAGATAAATCTCCGCTTTCCATCAGTCGTTGCGTTGGTTTACCCGGCGATTCCATCGAATCCCAAAATAATGATTATTACATCAACGGAGAAAAATTACCTCAGAGTCCGGATCTGATCCTGGCTTACGGCTATCCTGTTCATTTTGAAAATCAAATTTCCCAGGCAATGCAACAACTGCAAATTCCTGTCAGGAAATCAAAAAAAGAAAATGATCCTAAAATACTTTACATGAGTCGTTTTGAAGCTTATTCCCTCCGGGAAATATTGCAGGATTCCATTCCGCTCGAACGCATCAAACAAAATCAACTGGATTATAAATTCTTTATTCCGAAAAAAGGGAGTGAAATAAATATATCGGATGAGATTCTTCGCGTTTACCAACAAATTATCCTGGAAGAATCCGAAGGGAAAGCGGAAATCAAAGAAGGAACCTTATGCATAAACAACAGACTGGTAAAATCTTATACATTCAAACAGGATTATTATTGGATGTTATCCGACAATACCGATGCATCCGCGGATTCCAGACATTTCGGATTTATTTCAGAAAAGCATATCCTCGGAAAAGCAACTCTCGTCTGGTTTAGCAAGCAACCTACCGGAGGGCTGTTGAACGATTACAGATTGAATAGAATCTTCGTAAAAATAAATTAAATGCAAACCAATACGACTACCGTTTATTTATCCACAGCCTATCTTGCCCCCATTGAATATTATATGCAATTGAAAGCATTCCCCGAAGTATGCATCGAAAGGCATTGCAATTACATGAAACAAACCTACAGGAATCGTTGTGTCATAGCCAGTGCAAACGGACCGCAAACGCTAAGTATTCCCGTAGAAAAAACGGAGACCTTGAAATCTCTGACAAAAGACATACGTATCGCCGAACACGGAAACTGGAGACACCTCCATTGGAACGCTATCATTTCCGCTTATAATTCAACTCCTTTTTTTGAATATTACGAAGATGATTTCGCCGTATTTTATGAACATAAACAAACTTTCCTGTTTGATTTCAATGAATCTTTACGCGAACTGGTTTGTGAACTGCTGGGCATACAACCACACATAAGATATACTTCCGAATATAAATCCGTTTTTTCATCCTTAGAAATCGATTACAGGGAAGTTATACATCCAAAAAAAACAACGCAAACAGCTTTTTTCAAACCATATTATCAGGTTTTCGACAATAAATCCGGATTTCAGTCCAATTTAAGCATCATAGATTTGTTATTCAATATGGGTCCAGAATCCATTCTTTGGATATAAGATAAGATATGAGATTGAATATATTTTGAAATTGTTAACTCTACATTGAAAAAAATAAGCAAAATTGCAATCTCTATATTGCAATTTTCCATACCTTTGCAGCAAAAAATAAAATATAATATAAAAATCCTGTAATTTTTCCTGTTTTATGAGCTTAATGCAAGAAATTATCGTACGCGCCAAAGCGAACAAACAACGTATCGTACTTCCGGAAGGAACCGAAGAACGCACTTTAAAAGCAGCCGACCAACTGACGGAGGACGGTATTGCAGACATTATTCTGATTGGAAATCCGGAAGAAATATATCTATTGGCCAATAGATACAATCTTGAGAATATCAAGAAGATAACGATTATCGATCCCATACAACACGAAAAAAAATCCATCTATACGAACCTGCTTTTCGAATTGAGAAAAAACAAGGGTTTAACAATGGAACAGTCGGAAAGATTAGTCGAAGACCCACTCTATTTAGCTTGCCTGATGATTAAGAACGGAGATGCAGACGGGGAAATAGCAGGAGCCCGGAACACCACAGGAGACGTATTGAGACCCGCACTGCAAATTATCAAAACGTTACCGGGAATCAGTGTCGTATCAGGAGCATTCCTGATGTTTACAAACGCTGCGGAATATGGAAAAGACGGATTACTGGTATTCGCCGACTGCGCGGTTATGCCTAATCCGAATGCAAAAGAATTAGCGGAAATCGCCATTGCAACGGCGCAGACAACAAGATCAATCGTGGGAATAGAACCAAAAATCGCCATGTTAAGTTTTTCTACCAAGGGAAGCGCTAAACATGAACTTTGCGACAAGGTAATTGAAGCTACCCGTCTGGCCAAAGAAGCAGCCCCCGAACTGCAAATTGACGGAGAATTACAAGCCGATGCGGCATTGGTGCTTTCCGTCGGGAAAAGCAAAGCGCCAGGAAGTTCCATTGCGGGAGAAGCCAACGTATTGGTATTTCCCAACCTGGAATGTGGAAATATTTCGTATAAATTAGTCCAAAGATTAGGTCATGCCGAAGCCGTCGGACCTATTCTTCAGGGAATGGCGGCTCCCGTCAATGATCTTTCCCGCGGATGTTCCATTGAAGACATCTACAAAATGGTCGCAATTACCGCCAATCAGGCTATGAAAAAATGATTTAACAATAGAAAATGAAAAAATATTCATTGATATTGGTACATTGGCATAGCTTCATTCCTAATTCGTAATTCGTAATTAATTTACATATGGCAGAAACTATCATTGAGCCGATAGAAAACTTCGGGCTCTCAAGTAAAGACAGAAAAAAATCATTGTTTTCCAAGATCGGCGTAGTCGGTTGCGGAAAAGACGGGAGAAATATTGTCCGTCTCACGGCTTCCGCCGGATTGGAAGTCACATTCATTGAAATTTCACAGGAAAAAATCGATCATGCCGTCGAAAAAATCAGCAAAGATTTAGACACGAAGATCGAAAGCTGGGGATTGACTCCCGGAGAAAAACGTACGATCATGGGACGGATTTCCGGATCTCTGGATTTCCATGACCTGGAAGATTGCGATTTTGTCATAGAGTGTGTACGTTACGACGCTCAGACCGGAGAACGCAGCACCCAGCTACGCAAAGAAGCGTTCAAATCGCTGGAAAAAGTCCTGGCTCCGGACGCTATCATAGCGACAAATGCTACAACTGTAATTATCAGCGAATTAGCATCCGAGCTGGAACATAAGGAAAGGTGTGTGAGCTTGCATTTTCCGGTTGCTCATACCGACGCTAGACTATTGGAAATCGTCAAAGGTATTTACACCTCCGAAGATGTTTATCAAAAGGTGCTGGCTTTTGCCAAACTCATCAAATACGACACCATTGAAGTCCATGAAAGCAATGGACTGGTAAGCCTCCGGCTGATGGTTACCATGTTAAATGAAGCCTGCCAGATGTTGATGGAAAATGTCTCCTCAATGGAAAGTATTGACCGCCTGTTTGAAGTCGTATACGGTATGCGCCTGGGGGTTTTCCGCATGGCTGATATCATTGGGATTGAAAAATTGGTCTGCCTAATGGAAGATATGTTCAATGAATACGGAGATAAAAAATACAAACCATCTCCTCTTTTGTGGCGTCTCTACCGAGCAAAACAATTAGGGATTACAACGGGAATCGGTTTTTATGTTTATGAGAATGATAAACCCAAAGAACCCAATCGATTTTATTAAAAAACAGTAAACATGAAAATATTAGTATTAAATTGTGGCAGTTCTTCCATCAAATACAAACTGCTCGACATGAAAACGGGCAACGAACTGGCACAGGGAGGAATAGAAAAAATAGGATTAAAAGGTTCTTTTCTCAAACTGACTTTACCCAATGGTGATAAAGTAATATTGGAAGGGGAAATACTGGAACACCAAACCGGTATCGAATATATTTTAGGAGTTATCACCAGTGAAAAATACGGCTGTATCAAATCATTATCCGAAATTGACGCCGTAGGACACCGGGTCGTACATGGTGGGGAAACATTCAACTCCAGCGTACTGATTACAGACGAAGTTATCAGGAAAATGGAGGAATGTATCGATCTTGCCCCCCTGCATAATCCACCTAATTTAAGTGGAATATACGCCATCAAAGAATTAATGCCAGATGTTCCCCAGGTAGGTGTCTTTGATACAGCGTTCCACCAAACCATGCCTCCTCATGCATATATGTACGGGTTACCCTACTCTTTGTATGAGAAATATGCGATACGCCGTTATGGTTTCCACGGAACAAGTCACCGTTATGTCTCCCGTCGCGCCTGCGAATTTCTGAATATTCCCTATGAAGAACAAAAAATCATTACAGCGCATATCGGAAACGGAGGTTCCATAGCGGCCATCAAAAACGGAATTTCTGTGGATACTTCCATGGGAATGACTCCCGTCGAAGGATTATTGATGGGAACCCGCTCCGGAGACATTGATGCGGGAGTGCTTTCATTCATTATGGAAAAAGAAAACATCGGTTATCAGGCAGTTTCCACCATCGTCAACAAATACAGCGGGGTCCTCGGAATTTCCGGAATATCTTCCGACATGCGGGAAATAGAAGCCGCCGTTGCTGCAGAAAACGAAAGAGCCTCACTGGCCTTATCGGTTTATAATTATCGCATCAAGAAATACATCGGGTCCTATGCCGCCGCACTGGGAGGCCTGGATGTCCTGGTATTTACCGGCGGAGTCGGTGAGAATCAATTTGCAACACGCAGAAACGTATGCCAAGATATGGAATTCATGGGTATCGAACTGGATGAAAAAATCAATGACGGACTCAGGGGAGTGGAAGCAATCATCAGCACCCCGGAATCAAAAGTGAAAGTAGTCGTGATTCCTACCGATGAAGAATTCATGATCGCCTCCGATACAATGACCATCTTGAATGATTCATCCCATTAGGATTTTCTCTATCACCTGTGGAAAATATTCATACTCCAGAGCGTGAACTTTTTCTGCAACATCATCAGCCGTATCTTCGGGTATTACTGCACATTTAGCTTGAAAAATAATCTGACCTTCGTCATAATTTTCATTCACATAATGGATAGTGATACCCGATTCTTTTTCCCCTGAAGCAACCACAGCCTCGTGTACATGTGAGCCATACATCCCTTTTCCTCCGAACTTCGGAAGCAACGCCGGATGTATATTGATGATTTTATCGGGATAGGCTTGCAGCAGATTCTCGGGGACTTTCAGGAGGAATCCGGCCAGGATGATAAAATCGACTTCATTTTCTTGTAACAGAGTCAAAACCGCTCCATTTTCGAACGCTGTTTTTTTACAGGTATAAGATGGGATTCCCAGTTTTTCAGCCCGCACATGGACATAGGCATCTTCTTTGTTACTCACAATCAAAGGGAACACAACTCCCTCGCTATCACTAAAATAACTAATAATATTTTCCGCATTAGAACCGGATCCGGAAGCGAAAATCGCAACTTTTTTCTTCATATATTTATTTTATCAATGCACAACAACTCTCATTCTGTGCATTTTTTTTTGTTAATTCTTTTCGTATGTCAAGAATAATGCTTTCCTTTGCACTGCAAAAATAGAAAGTAATCTTTATATTATTAATC
>JAVBSK010000296.1:0-4452 GCA_031556755.1 Bacteroidales bacterium
TTGAAGATTGAAGGCAAAGCTATTATTAAGAAAATGATGTTTTAAGAAGTGCAAGTATGAAGGACATGAGCTACTCTATCCGGCAGATCGCAGATATTGTCTCCGCAAAAGCGACCATTCAAGAGAACGGAATCATTCGCTATTTGTTAACCGATAGTCGCACCCTTTCTGATCCGGAAAGCACATTATTCTTCGCCCTCAGGACGTCACATAATGATGGACACAAATACATCATTAAATTATATGAACAAGGCGTCCGGAATTTCGTCATCCAGTCTCATTTTCAGGAATATGATACGATTCCGGACGCCAATTTACTGCTTGTGGAAAACACCCTGATTGCATTACAGGAATTGGGAGCTTACCATCGGCACCAATTCAGTTTCCCGATAATAGGAATTACCGGAAGTAATGGAAAAACTATTGTCAAGGAATGGCTGTATCAACTGCTAAGCGTAGCATTCAACATCACCCGTTCTCCCAGAAGCTATAATTCCCAGATAGGAGTTCCTCTTTCCGTATGGCAACTGAATAAAACCTCTGAGTTAGGCATTTTCGAAGCCGGTATTTCCCAACCTTACGAAATGGAGCGTTTGGAAAATATCATCAAACCGACCATCGGAATCCTGACGAATATAGGCATTGCTCACCAGGAAAATTTCTCTTCACTGAAAGAAAAATGTCTGGAAAAACTGAATTTATTCAAAGATGTCGGATTATTGATTTATAATTCGGATGATTCATTGATTGCAGACACTGTTCTTTCTTACGCAGGCAATTACAAAACTTTTCCCTGGTCAAAAAAAAATCCACTGGCACCGTTGTATATCCAGCAAATTGAAAAAAACAAATCGGGAACTGTCATACAATACCAATTTCAGGAAAATGAATCCCGAATCAGGATACCGTTCACCGATGAGGCTTCTGTCGAAAATAGTATTCACTGCCTGGCTCTTCTCCTGAATCTTCCGGATATCTTTCCGGAAAAGACTTTCGATTACAAAAATTTTGAAGAGCATTTTTCTTCCCTTGAACCGGTTGCCATGCGCCTGGAAGTAAAAAAAGGAATCAATAATTGTATATTGATTAATGACACATACAATTCCGATATCAACTCCTTGGATATTGCTTTGGATTTCATGTTCCAACGCTCTTTAGACAACAAATTAAAACCGGTTCTTATTCTTTCGGATATCCTTCAATCCGGCATTCCGACCTCCGTTTTTTATGAAAAAGTAGCCGAATTGATATCCAGGAAACAAGTCCAACAAATCATCGGAATCGGCTCCGACCTCTCAAAATATGCAGCTAAATTCCAGATGGAAAAAGAGTTTTACCTTTCAACGGAAACTTTCCTGTCATCCGGAAAAATCAACTCAATCAGAAATTCCATCCTGCTTATCAAAGGTTCGAGAAGTTTTGAATTCGAAAAAATAACCGAACGGCTAGAAGAAAAGGTACACGAAACAATGTTGGAAGTAGACTTGGACGCTGTCATTCACAATTTCAAATATTTTCGATCCAAGTTGAATCCCAAGACAAAAATCATTTGCATGGTAAAAGCCTTTGGCTATGGAGTAGGCTCTTATGAATTGGCTAAAACACTGCAAAATCAAGGTTGTGACTATTTAGCCGTAGCTGTAGCCGATGAAGGTGCCGAACTACGCAGAGAAGGCATCACGATGCCGATCCTTGTAATGAATCCGGAAACACACAGTTTCAACACCTTGTTCGATTATAAACTGGAACCTGAAATATACAATTTCCGCATGTTGAAAAACATATTGAAAGAAGCGGATAAAAGAGGTATCTCCCAGTATCCCATACACATTAAAGTAGATACGGGAATGCATCGACTGGGTTTCAATCCTGATGAAATTGAGGAATTGACCACTTTATTTTCCAGACAATCAACATTCAAAATCAGTTCCATATTCACCCACCTGGCGGGAAGCGATGCTTCTGAGCACGACGATTACACACGTATGCAATTGAATTTATTTCAATCGGTATCCGCTGAATTGGAACAGTCGCTCCCCTATCCAATTCTAAAACATGCGCTCAATTCTGCAGGAATCGAACGCTTTCCGGAATACCAATCGGATATTGTCAGGTTAGGCATCGGACTGTATGGAATCTCCGTCATAGACAAAGAAGCACTGAAACCAGTGGCGACACTCAAAACCACCATCTTACAAATTAAAAATTGCAAAAAGAAAGATACAGTCGGATACAATCGGAATGGCATCCTGACCCGCGATTCCCGAATCGCCTGTCTTCCTATAGGTTATGCCGACGGTTTGAACCGGAAGCTGAGTAACCGGCAAGGCGCTGTCCTGATTGATGGAAAAAGATGCCCTATCATTGGAAATATCTGCATGGATCTTTGTATGGTCGATGTAACCGACACGAATGCAAAAGAGGGTGATTCCGCCATCATTTTCGGACAAGAAATCACCATCGAGGAAATCGCCAATCAATTGGAAACTATTCCTTACGAAATACTGACCTCTATTTCTCCCCGCGTGAAAAGAATTTACTTTAAGAATTAAGAGACTGTTTAAGAATTTTTCATCAGGTCTTTTTAGATATTTTTTAGTCGATCTGAGCATTTGATTTTGAGAAAATAGCGGGTATCTGACATGAATCAACGGCGAAAAGCCGCAAAAAAGAACATGAAACAGAGCATGTAAATCAATTATTTACGTCACAAGGTGATGATAATTTATTTACATGCGGCGTTCCATACACCTTAATAAAAATATAAAATTATCGTATGAAAAAGCTTCAGTTTCAGATTGAATATATTGCTTGTAAATTATTAAACAGTTTCTTCTAAATAACCGGAAGATAGATCCCTGTAACTTCGTTTAATCCTTATACTCTTTTATTTGAGGTTTTCAGTTTTTAACTCTTTACCTATTTTATTTTCAACCGAAAAGAAATACCTTTGCGGATAATTTTTTGGAATAGTAAAAAACTAAAAGATAATTCATCAATCATGTCATTTAACTTTATTACAGCAGAAGAGGCTGCAGCCTTGGTTCAAAACGGAGACGTTATCGGATTCAGCGGATTCACCGCCGCGGGATGTCCTAAAGCAGTAACGATCGCTTTGGCAAAAAAAGCGGAAGAAGAACATGCAAAAGGAAATCCTTTTCAGGTGGGAATATTTACGGGAGCCTCAACAGGTGATTCTATCGACGGACATTTAGCCCGTGCAAATGCAATCAAATTTCGGTCCCCTTATCAATCAAATGGAGATTTGAGAAAATCTCTGAACGCCCATGACACACATTATTTTGATCTGCATCTCTCCGAATTGCAACAATACCTGAGGTACGGCTTCTTACCCAAACCCAATGTAGCAATTATAGAAGCTTGCGATGTAACCGAAGACGGAAAAGTTACATTGACCTCAGCCGTGGGAATCATTCCTACAGCCGCCAAATTAGCTGATAAAATAATCATCGAATTGAATCATTATCATCCCAAATCTTTGTTGGGAATACATGATATCTATGAACCTGCTGATCCCCCGGCAAGAAGGGAAATTCCTATTTATAAACCCAGTGACAGAATCGGGGTTCCCTATATTCAGTTAGATCCCAATAAAATTGTCGGAATTGTGGAAACCAACTTTCCGAACGAAATCGGCGCATTTACTCCAACAGATGAAGTAACAGACCAGATCGGAAGAAATGTAGCGGACTTCTTTGCTTCGGAAATCAAGGCGGGAAGAATCCCTGCATCTTTCTTACCGGTACAATCCGGAGTGGGAAATGTAGCAAACGCCGTTTTAGGAGCAATGGGACTAAGTAAAGATATCCCAGCTTTTGAAGTATATACAGAGGTTATACAAGATGCTGTTATCACATTGATGAAACAAAACAGGGTGAAATTCGCCAGCGGATGTTCTTTGACTCTGAGCAAAGATGCACTGGAAGAAGTTTACAATAACCTGGATTTATACAAACAACGGATTGTGCTTCGTCCGCAGGAAATTTCAAACAATCCGGAAATTGCCCGCCGTTTGGGATTGATTGCCATCAATACCGCATTGGAAGCCGACATCTTCGGAAATATCAACTCAACTCACGTAGTGGGGACTAAAATGATGAACGGGATCGGAGGTTCCGGTGATTTTTGCAGAAACTCCTATTTATCCGTATTCACGACTCCGTCGACAGCCAAAGGAGGAAAAATCAGTGCAATCGTACCAATGGTATCTCACCTGGATCATAGCGAACACTCCGTTAAAATCTTAATCACTGAACTCGGAGTAGCTGATTTGAGAGGATTATCTCCGATACAACGGGCTGAATCCATCATAGAAAACTGTGTACATCCCGAATACAAAAAAATATTGAATGATTATTTGAATTTAGGAATAAAAGGACATACGCCTCAACATCTCGAAGCTTGTTTTGCATTGCACAATGCATTTAACAA